>DONZ01000148.1 GCA_003512875.1 Desulfovibrio sp.
ATGTTCTCATTGACCCCCAAAAAATGCCCCGTCTGAATATTTTCGATGAAGAGGAAATTGTGTGGCTTATCGGCATACAGCCCATGGGAACCATCCGCACCGAAGAACTCGGTTTTGCAGCCTCCCTCAAACAAGGCGTGACCCAGTCCCGGGATATGATTGTCCTTACCCTGACAGGACTGAAAAAAATGGTCACAGGCTCTGTTTCCGCCGATTCTGTGGGCGGTCCGCTTCTTATCGGAGAAATGATTGCAAAGCAAGCCGAAAACGGCATTGTTTCCCTGCTTCTTTTAACCGCCCTCATCAGTGTCAACTTGGGGCTTTTAAACCTCTTGCCCATTCCCATTCTTGACGGCGGACTTATTTTCTTCTGTCTTGTGGAAATGATTATCCGCCGCCCGGTACCGGAAAAACTGCAGGAGCGCCTTATGCAGCTGGGAGCACTTCTCCTCATCGCCCTTATGATTTTTGCAACATTTAACGATATCATGCGTTGGTTTAGATAACAATAATGGACGAATTGACCCTTATCCTGAATGCAGCCGAAAAACGCCTGCAATTCATTCTTTTGCAGGATGAAATCCTTTTGCATGCGGAAGAAAGCGAACCGCAAAAAAACGGCACGGACCCGCTTCTTTCCCATATCAACCATGCCTGCCGCCAACTCGGCACCCACCCGAACCGGATAAAAAAAATCGCCGCAACAGCCGGTCCCGGAAATTTCATGGGCATACGCCTTACCGCCGCCATTGCGGGGGCGTTTTGCCGCGCCAATAACGGCATGCAGGCAAGCATAAACTATATGCAAGCCCTTGCCTATAATTATTTCGCAAAAGAAAAGGAAATTATTCATATTGTCACGGCAGGTACCCGCGAGCTTGTCCATTCCCAGTGTTTTCAATATATAAACGGTATGGCGCAAGCCCTGCAGGAAATCCGGCTCATCCCTTTTGAACAGTTGTCCGGTATTCCCTGCGAGTTCTGCTGCGGCAGCGGCATACGCACGGAAAAAGTCCAAGAAATACTCAAAAACCATGGCTGCGCCCTTTTGCCAAGTTCCTTTGACAGCCCAAGCATCAACAGCCTGCTGCAATGTTTGAAAACCGTACAATGGCAAAAAGAAGACATTTCCCCCCTTTATCTCAAAGAATGCGACGCTGTCCAAAATCTTCCGCATATCGCCGAACTGCAGGGGAGAAATCCCGAAGAAAGCCGTCAGGAACTGGAACGCCTGCTCAAAGCATGAACACGCCGTAAAACAGAAACGAATAAATTAACCATAAAAAACGGATACTCTTCTGAATATCCGTTTTTCTGTTTTTGTGCAGCGTATGAATTTATTGCATACTGGAAACCGCTTGGCGTTTCTGATTGGCTAAAATTCTTTGTAAAACCGGGTCGTCCTCTTCTGTTGGCTGGGATAATTTCACGGAACTTGCTTTCAATTCTTCCTCTTCTTCCTGCATCATCTGCGCCGCGATTTGGGCGGAATTGAAAACCTGTTTTTTCGCGCCGGAAGAAAGTTCTTCTCCCGCTTTCTTTTCAATATCTTCAGCCTGTGCTTTTTTAGCGAAAGAGCTTAAGCTGACTGTGTCTTTTTCCGCGCCGATTTCATCAATCACATTGGCACGGACCGGATTTGCCGTCGGAATACGGCTGAGCGCGCTTTTGATACGTGCAGGGTCGTTCAGCAAATCGTTTCTTCCCTCACGCTCAAACATGACAGCCGTGCCAAAACAAGAAAAATATTTGCTTCCGTCAGGATGAAAAGCCACGTTTTCATTGTATCCGATAATGCCTTGCGCGCCTTTGTTCACCGCCATGGCAGCCATTCCGAAAAAAGCCTCTTCCGAATCAAAACCGCGGCAGCACACAAGGCCGAGCACTTTTGCGATAGGGCGGTTTTCAATTTGTTGTGTCGTGACAACGGGAAAACGTCCCATATTGAATAATTCTTTCGCCTCTTTCACGCTTTGTGCCTGAGAAATTTCTTTTTTGGATTTTTTTTCGTTTCCACCAAGTAACATAAACATAACAGCCTCCACAAAAACATAATTTCATACGCATGCCTTTCTTATAGCAAACCTTGTGCCATGTTTTGTATTTCAAAGGGTTAGCGTAAAAATACATATTTTTTGTTTCCCGAATTCATTTTTTTGACAATCAATAACAAATTATTTTTATTTTTTAACTTGAAATTTTCTAAAAAAATTAGTATGGTTACTGTTGTCAAATAAGCAACGCACACAAATGCATGCATTAGTTTTCACTTCATGAGAAGAGAAATAAAGCAAGCTATGCGAACCGCATTTCGATTTGTGTGTATTTCTTATTGGTATACCATGCACATATTAATTTAATACAAAACTATCTTTATGGAGGAAATATGGCAGCAAAAATGAAAACCATGGACGGCAACACCGCAGCCGCCCACGTTGCCTATGCCCTTAGCGATGCCGCTGCAATTTATCCTATCACCCCATCTTCCGTTATGGGTGAACTTATGGACGATTGGGCAGCCCAAGGTAAAAAGAACGTAATGGGACAAGTTGTCAACGTTCGGGAAATGCAGTCAGAAGCGGGGGCAGCCGGCACCGTGCACGGCAGTCTTGTCGCAGGTGCTTTGACTTCAACGTTCACAGCATCTCAAGGTCTTCTTTTGATGATTCCTAATATGTATAAAAT
>DONZ01000122.1:0-8054 GCA_003512875.1 Desulfovibrio sp.
TGTCGTCGCTTTCCACTTTTTCAACGGAGCCGTCGGCTTTGGTGACTTCAACAAGGTTTGCGCTGATAACTTTGGCGGTTCCCATGATAAGGTTGACTTTAAGCTGTGCGGCTGTTTTTTCCAGACCGCCGCGAAGAACGGAAGAAACCTTTTCTTTGCGGGCGATTACTGCCGGCATGTCGACAGTCGCTTCACCGGCAACATTGATGCCGTATTCTTTAGCTTGGTGAATGGTTTCATACGCTTCGGCAGAAGACTTCAAAGTTTTTGTGGGAATGCAGCCGCAGTTGAGGCATGTGCCGCCAAGCCATTTCGCTTCGATAAGGGTAACGCTCGCACCTTTTTTTGCAGCGTCAAATGCAGCGGTATATCCTCCGGGACCCGCACCGATGACAGTGATACGTTTACTCATAACAACCTCTTCATATTATTATAAAATTTGCTAAACTAAATGTTTGCAGAATTTTTATGGCACAGACATATCCGTTGCCCGCTCCGTGATAGTATTCACAAATACAAATTAAAGCAAGTTCTTTTCCTAAAATTTTTTTGGCTTTTTTTGGAATAATGCATGCATCAGTCCTTCTAAAGCATGCATTATCTTCATCTAACTATGCTAAAATAAAAAACTAAATTTAATAAAGGGATTGGACATAAAAAAATGAAAATTTTGTTATTTTTGTCACAAAATGCTTGACAAAATTTTTCCGCACGGCTAGAAAGATTTCATTGCTTTGCTGAAACAGAGTAAATATCATTATTTAGGAGAACTTAAAATGGCACTTTTTAAATCAGAATATCTTGGCGATTTGCAAGTAACCTGCACAAATACCGTAAGCGGCGCTTCCATTACCACCGATGCTTTCCTCGGTTATCAAAATAAGGGTGATTTGCTGAACCCTATCGACCTTTGCGTTGCGTCTTTGTGCTGCTGCTCCCTTTCAATGGTTGGCACGTATGCAGATAACCATGAAATTGATATTGACGGTGCATATTCTGAATGTGATTATGAAGTTGCTGTTAATCCTAAGCGCATTACCAAAATCACCCTTACTTTCGTAATGCCCAAGGATAAAGAATATTCTGACAAAGAAAAAATGATGCTTGAAAAAGTTGCTGTTTCCTGCGGCGTACACCATAGCTTAAGTCATGATATTGAACAAGTTTTCCATTTTAGCTGGTAATAACCGTTATTTTGGAAATAATTGACTTCCATAAATACGAGCAAGGCATATCCTTACGGGTATGCCTCTTTTTTTTTGTCTTGTTTCGGAGAGCGGCAGAGTTTTTTATTTTGAATGGGGAGATGAAAAAGGACCGTTTCTTTAGCGTATTTTTTCTGATTGCTGAGAAAAATTATAACCGTTTTTTTTTTTTTTTTCTATATTCTTTTCAAACGTCTTGTTTTCATAGGGAGGGGCTTGTCTGTTTTGCGACACCGGAATATTTCTTTCGGTACACTGAAAATTTTTGAGGAAAGCTTTTTGGGGACGTTTTGGGGCGGAGCGTGTTTGACAGCCATGAATTTAAACGGGAGTATTTTCATTATACCATGAGGAATTTTTTAGGCGGGGGAAAACTTTTATCTCTGCTGTCTTCATCCGTAGCTCTTTCGCTGTCCGTAAAGCTCGTAGACTTGCTGACTGCTAAAGCGGTTCTTCCCCGTGCCTCGTTATAGAACTTTTCATAATAATGTTCTGCATACCTTAACATTATACAGCAATATGAATATCATGCTAACATGCTTCAGACATGTTAAAAAGAAAACCCTGCGTGTCCGGTTTTTGCAAACAGGACATGCAGGGCTGTATTTTTTTGCAAGCTTGCTTATTTGTTCAAGAAAGCGCGGTATGCGTCAGCGGTTAAAAGACCGTCGATATCGGCTTCGTTTTCAACTTTTAAGCGGACAATCCAAGCTTTTGTGTAGCAGTCTTCGTTCAAGGTTGCAGGAGCGTCTTCCAATGCGGTATTTGCGGCGATAACTTCGGCTTTTACAGGGGTGAAAAGTTTGTTTACGCTTTTAATGGATTCAACTTCACCGTAAGGAACGCCGGCATCGAATGTGTCGCCTGCGGAAGGAAGTTCAATGTAAACCACTTCGCCTAATTGGTCTTGAGCGAAGTCGCTGATACCGCAGAGATAGCTGTCGCCGTCTTTTTTGATCCAAATGTGTTCATCGGTATAACGACGGTCGTCAGGCAATACGATTTTGTCTAAAGTTTTCATAGCGGGAAACTCCTCTTATAATTTTTTTGGGGTATTTATATGAAAAATAGCAATAAATACCATAAAATTCACAAGAAAACATTAGCATAGTAAAAAAACTTTGTCTAGCAAATGTCACTTCTTTTATGTTTATTTTATGATTGCAAGTTTTTTTAGTGTGTTACTGATATTTTCAATGCTGATAGGCTTTGCTATGTGGGCGTTCATGCCCGCATCCAAACTCTTTTGTACGTCTTCATGGAAAGCGTTTGCCGTCATGGCGATTATCGGAATTGTTTTCGCCTGCGCGTGGTTTGAATGGCGTATGGCTTTTGTGGCTTGGTAGCCGTTTAAAACAGGCATTTGAACATCCATGAAAATAAAATCGATTTCATTTTTCTTGCTTTTCAGGAATTTATTCACGG
The DNA here is from genome assembly GCA_003512875.1 of Desulfovibrio sp. Classification (GTDB taxonomy): domain Bacteria; phylum Desulfobacterota; class Desulfovibrionia; order Desulfovibrionales; family Desulfovibrionaceae; genus Taurinivorans; species Taurinivorans muris. Next base: position 2,631 of record DONZ01000122.1, read on the forward strand.
CGATTTCACCGTTTTCGGCGGTAATGACCGTTGCTCCCATTTTTTCAAGGAATTTGGTGGCGACAAGGCTATTAATGGGGTGGTCTTCAACAAGCAGGATTGTTTTTTTGCTTAAATCGATAGTATGGAAGTTGATTGCCGCATGTCCTTCCGGTATTGTCTGCTGTTCCGCAATGGCATATTCCAAATGCAGGGTGAATGTTGTGCCTTTGCCTTTTTCGCTTTCGGCGCTGATTGTGCCGCCCTGCATTTCCACCAAGGCTTTCACGATGGCAAGTCCGAGCCCGGAACCTTCGATATGCTTGATTGTGTCGTTTTCTTCCCTTTGGAACGCTTCGAAAATTTTCGGCATTTGCTCTTTGGAAATACCGATTCCCGTATCTTGGATTTGGATTTTGAAATGGGCGGTTTTGGGATTGTTGGTTGCTTCCTGGAACACTTTGAAAATGATGGACCCGTGCATCGGGGTGAATTTTACGGCATTGCCGAGCAGATTGGTGAGTATGCGTTTAAAGTTGCTTATATCGCCGATAATGGCGTCGTTTTTAATGGAACTGAATTCAAATTTAAATTCCTGCTCTTTTTGCATGACAATACCTTTGAAGGTATTTGCAATTTCCTTACAGGCTTTTGAAAGAACAAAGGGTTCGTTGTTGAGGTTCGCTTTTCCGCTTTCCATGCGGTTGACATCAAGAATATCATTGATAATCGCAAGCAGGTTTTCGGAACTTGACTTGATGACGTCCAGACTTTCCTTGATTTGTTCCTTATTGTCAATGTCTTCAAGAGCGATATTCGCCATGCCGATGATTGCGTTCATGGGAGTTCTGATGTCATGGCTCATGGAAGCCAGAAACTGGCTTTTCGCTTTTATGGCGTCATTTGCCATTTGCAGCGATTTGTGGAGCATGGAGTCTTTTTCCTGTTCGACTTTGAAATTGTCCGTGATATCGATGCTTCTTTCGCAAAAGGTATGGGAATTTTCGTCAAGCATGAAAAAGTGAGCCCGATTGTAGCGGATTTCGCCGCCGTTGGCGGCAGTGCGGTAAATGAAGCTGAATTCCCCCTCAAGCCTGAGGCGCTCCAAAATGTTTTGAGGTTTTACGGTTTCTATGTAAGTCGGGCGTTCCTCTTTGACCACCATTGAATTGGCGAATATCAGATAATCATAAAAGTAATTGCCGGAAAGGGCGATGTTTTGAAGGTTTTTTTGAACTTCGCTGCCGAAAGAATATACGTAATTGCCCGTTGCGTAGTTGATACGCAAAATGAAATCGTATCTGTGATTGGAAAGTTTGTTGCTGTAAGCCTTTTTAATGTGGCTGATTGTGATGTCTTCCATCGTGATTTTTGCAAAATTTTCCTGTGTTGACGGATTTTTCAGCAAAGTGATTTTGAGAGCGGTCCAAATGCTGTCGATGCCGCTTATTTTGAAAGGAAAAATGATTGCATCTTCGGCTTTTTGTTCGCCGTAAAATTTCAGGAGGTTTTTGCTGTCGGCACTTTTCAGAATAAGCTGTTTTTTATCTTCGTCAGGGCAAAGAGCGGCGATATTGTTTATCAATTCCTGCAAACTTAGGTTTTCATGGTTAAGGGATTCTATTGATGACACCATGCGGATAACTTTTTTCTCATTAAAGCTGTATATGCAGTTTAAAATGGTTGCTTCGTTTTTTGTGTCAAAAAGTTTAAATTCCTGTTTATAGGCTTCTTCAAGATTTTTTTGCTCTTGGATATTGTAAATCGTGCCGATGGCGGAAGAGGGGTTGCCTTTCTTGTCCGTTTTTATGGAAAATGAAATTTGGTGCCAAACATATTCGTCCGTGACAGGATCTTTTATCCGCAAATCTTCCCTGATCACGGCATCGCCCGTTTCGATTTTTCTGAAGATATTTTTGCATTTTTCTCTGTCGCCGGGGTGGATAAGTCTTGCCTTAAAAAGGCTTTCCGGAACATTGACAAAGGACGTGGTTTGAAAAAAGTTTGATTTCGGGTGGTTTTCAAGCGTCAATGTTTTTGCTGCGAAGTCGTAATTCCAAATGTAAAGTCCCGTCTGTTCCGTGGCGGCGGAAAAAAGTTTTTTCAATTCCTTAATTTCGTTGATGTTTTCGCATGTTCCGATAGCGAGCAGGGAATTATCGGCTTGTATGGCGCTGTAACGGATTTTTTGCCATTCCTCTTTGCCTTCCTTGTTATAAACTTGTATGTCGGCGGAAATTTCCGTTTCGCCATTTAAAAGGGCTTTGTGCAAATCAAGCAGTTTTTGCTGCGAACGGAGCGTGACATTGAAAAAACGGCAGAGCATTTCCGTAAAGTGCGTATAACGGATTTCTTCCTTGTTGTTGAAGAAATCAATATTGCCTTCGTCTTTGACAGGGTCGTATTCCCAGTAAAAAATGCCGCTGTGCTCCAAAGCTGTTTTGAGTTTCAGGAGTTTGAGCGGAATTTGGTTAAGAGAGTAAGGAATGCTTTTTTGTCTTTTTGAAAGGTCGTTGTGTTTCAAAAGGAAGTTCAGGGAACGGAGGCGGAGATTTTTTACTTTATTGATAAGTTCATGGTTGTTTGAATTGTCGGTGCATTCAAAAGGGCATTCGCTGCAGGTTTCGGCATCGGAAGCGCTGCCTTGCTCTTGAAAGCCGTTATCGGAATAGGGAGGAAAATCGGAAGAATGCGCTTCGCCGCCGTCCGTTTCTTCGCCTGAGAAAAGAAATTTCACTTTTGAAGCGTTTTCCAAGGCTTTGGCAAGAAAATGCACGGAGCGTATTTTATTGCCGCCGATGACAAAATGAACTGTGACGGAAAGGCTGGCACGGGGAAAATCCGCTTCAATGAAAAGCGCGGACATGGCGGTGCTTTTAAAAAGGAACTGTTCGGAAACAAGTTCAGGCTGCTCCGGTTGTTTTTGATTTAAACCTGAAAAAATCTCGCTGAATTTATCGGAATCGGTTATTTGATAGGCTGTATCCTGCAATATGACAGTTAATGGGAAATCACAAAGCGAAAGGGCGAGTTCATAGTCTTTGCCAACAAATATGGCATGGAGAAACTGAGAGCCGAGAGAAGATAGTTCCGATGTTTTCATGGATAGTTAAATCTGTTGGTTAGAAACTTTTTTCTTGAAAATATTCAGTATTGGACACAATGTCAAGCAATGTATGCATCGGTTTTCGCAGATTTTTCCTATATATATATATATATAGGGATAAGTAAGGGAAAATATTGTATTTTTTATTCTTGCGGAATGAAATTTTTATGAGGAATTTTTTTATGTTATTTTTGTATGATAAAGCCGATAGCGGAGCCTGCAAAAAAGCTGCGGTTTTGCGGATGTGCAAATTTTGTTGCGCATGCGGTCGGTTATTGTCTGCGCTTTTTATTTTTGAAAACAGAAAAAATTAAAATTTAATAAAAAAACTTGACAAGCGTTTGCCAAGTGTATATAAGAAATTTCTCAAGTGCGCTTGTGGCTCAGCTGGATAGAGCAACAGGCTACGAACCTGTAGGTCGGGCGTTCGAATCGCTCCAGGCGCGCCATAAATTTCAAGGACTTATGATATTCATAAGTCCTTTTTTTTGTTCCTGCAAACGGATACGATTTGTTTGAACATGATTTTTTTTGCCGTTTTTTTGGGTCTTGTCTGTTTTTATATGAACTGTCAAGCAAAATGCGAATGCGGATGCTCAAACAAAATGGCAGAAGCATTGCGGAGATGCAGGCTGTTTGAAAGCCGGGAACGGGACAGACGGAACATTCTTTCGGAATTTGCAAATGGGCGGAATTATTCCTTGCCGTAGGAGCTGACGAGAAAGACGGAACCGAGCAGGGCGATACAGGCTATGACGTGGTAAAAGGTCAATTCTTCGCCAAGATACGCCGCGCCGAGGACAAGGGCGATGACAGGGTTCACATATTCATAGGAAAGGGCGACAGCGGGGCGCACATGGTATAACAGCCATAAATAGGTGGTATAGCCTACTATCGAGGTCATAAGGACGAGAAAAGAGAGAATGAGGAAGCCGTTGAAGTCAAAGAGGCTCAAATCCCAGCGTTCACCGATGAGAAAACCGAAACCGAGGCTTTCCAGCCCGCCGATGAACAGGATTAAGCCGGTTGATTGAAAAATGTACAGGCTGTTGCTTTGGCAGCAGATTTTTGAATAATGCCCGGAAAAGACCCATGCGAGCACAGCGCAGATTGCGAGCGCCAAACCGACGGGAGAAATATGTCCGTTGAATAAGGTGCTGATATTGATTGATAAAATTGCGGTCAGTCCGACGCCTAAGCCGATAAAGTGCTTGAGTTTCGGGCGTTTTCCGCCCCACAGGAGCCATTCGCCAAGCACCATGAGCAGGGGAATGGTGCCGCATAATAAGGCGGCAAGCCCTGATGTGATGGTTTCCTGCCCTTTCGCCAAAAGGGCTGAGCTGAAAAAGACCTGAAAAACAGCTAAAATTGTTGCATATTTAAAATCGTTTAAAGTAATGGTATAATATCCTTGAGTAAAAATACCCAATAAAAAAAGCAGTATGCCGGAAATTGTGGCGCGAACGCCCCCAAGCAGGACTCCCGGAACATAAGCAAGCCCCAGTTTGGTGAAAAAGAAAGACGTGCCCCATGCGATGTAAAGAAGAAGCAGGCAAAATAAAATGAAAAGAATGTTTTTGTTCTGTTTTGAAAGTGACATACCGCTGTTTCCTTTTTTTTAGGCTCTATCAAAATTGTATGAATTGTCAATAGGTTTCAAGGGAGCGACCCTATGTTTTTGAAAAGGGATGTTTGCATTATCCGTATGCTGTGAAAAGAAAAAAGGCTTTTTCCTGCGAAAAAGCCTTTCATTATTATAAATAACTTTGCAATTATTTATTTTGAGCCTGTAATTGTTCAATCAGCTGGCTGAGAACATGGGTTTGGTTGACCACTTCGTCAACGGCTTTGCGGGCTTCCTGCATGTTATTCGCGTTTTCCTTCGCGATATTGTTGATACTGTCGACGGATTGGGTGATTTCCTCGCTGGTTGCTGACTGTTCTTCGGAAGCGGTCGCAATGGCGCGGACTTGGTCGGCAGTGGTGTCCGCAAGCTGGACGATACCGAGCAGCGCTTCGCCCGCTCCGCTTACCATTTCAGTAACTCTTTCAATCTTTTTCACGGCGTCGACCACAAGACGGGTATTGTCGGCGGTTGATTTTTGAATTGCGGAAATCGCATTGCCCACATCGGTCGTGCTTGTCATGGTTTTTTCGGCAAGGTTTCTGACTTCGTCTGCAACAACGGCAAATCCGCGTCCCGCTTCCCCCGCCCTCGCGGCTTCGATAGCGGCGTTCAAAGCAAGGAGGTTTGTTTGGTCGGCAATATCGGAAATCACGTTCATGATTTCGTTAATCGCCTGCGCGTGTTCGGAAAGCACGCCCATTTCCGTTTGCAG
>DONZ01000122.1:8452-8613 GCA_003512875.1 Desulfovibrio sp.
CCTGCGGAAGCTTCGGAACGCACGTTTGAAGCGCTGTCGGAAGTCGTGCCGGCGTTTCTTGCGATTTCAAGAACGGTCGCGTTCATTTCTTCAAGAGCGGTCGCTGTCGTGGCTACGCGGTCCGCCTGGTCCTGCGCCCCGTTTTCGGAAAGTTCGATTTG
>DONZ01000169.1:0-4651 GCA_003512875.1 Desulfovibrio sp.
CTGCCGACGATATATCCGTCTTGGTAGTATTCGGCAAGCATCGGATACACTGTCGGGTCTTCCGGAGCATGGCGTTCGGCTTCCAAAATAAGGGAAATCGCCTTTCGCACATCGCGCTGAACTCCGTATCCCTCATTATACAAGCCAGCCAACAAGATATATGTACGCGGGTGGCTGACAAACTGCATTGCTTTGTCCGCATAGTTCAAAATTGTTTGCGTATCGCGCGGAACGAGTTGCCCCTGCATACTGAAAGCCGCCATAAGATAGCAAGCTTCCGGATGTCCGGCTTCGGCTAAATTTCTGATATTGTCGACAGCTTTCTGCGGTTCGCCTTTATCAAGCAAATCATAGGCATATTTCAAAACCTTGTTCATTGCATCGATTTTTTGTGCGATATACCGCCATTTAAGAGTATTGAGTATTTTTTCCTGTTCTTCGGTTAAGGTTTGAGGTAAAAAAGCAGTAAAGGTGTCGGCATAAAATTCCTGAAAAGGAACAAATTGTTTTTGTTTGACATATTCCTTGTCCTTTCGGAAAAGGTCCAATAATTTTTCTTCATCGGGAACCGCATGCTGAAAGGTTTGCTGTGAAATCTGATTGAAAGGTGATTCCTTAAGCCATTTTTTGAATAATTTTTCTTCATTTTGAGAGGTGAATTCCATAAAAAACCCTTATGCGTTTTGTTTCAATCTTTCTATCGTTTCTAACAAAAGGTTTTCACGAAACCCGATAACAACAGACCCGTCAGGAAAAATAACGGTCGGAAAGGAAGCCCGCGGATTGTATGTTTTCAATTTTTCAACAATTTCTTTTCTTGCATCGCCGATATATTTATCAACGACAATGTCATTATACTCGACACCATGTGTTTTCAGAAATTCCTGCAGTCTTGTGCAATGCCTGCATGTTGTCAAATCATACATGAGGGTTTTTCCGTCTTTGCAAGGATCAAGGGCTAAGGCGAAATTTTCTTCACAGCCAAAAGGAACACCATGGTCGGTATGATTTTTTTTCGTATTTTTCTTTGTGAGAATACCGGTAAGAATAGCAGCAATAAAGAGGACGCTTATAATAACGAGCATACCTTCTGTCATAGAGTAAACTCTCCTTCATTCAACCTTTTTCATAACGAATACCATAGTGTTAAAGGAAAGTATAGTAAAAATTTCCTATTCTATTGAATAGGGACTTGTTTTTCGGAATATTGCCCGTAAAATTCATAAGGGTTGCTGCAAATAACCGGCAAATCAAAAAGCAGACCGTTTTCGATTTCCGGTGTCTTTTCCTCGGTATCAAGAGGAATCAGCTTCCATAAATCACGTATCATCGCTCTTTTTTTAAGGATATACAATGCGTCCTGCCCGATGCAGGAATTGTTTTCAATAGTCGAATATTGAAAATTGGTTCTCAACGGTTTCGTATCAAAACCGTAATTATACGCGGATTGTGCAAAATCATGACATAATGTACTCATAAAATTTCCCTCCGCAAATGTATTTGCATTTTTCATGCTATTTTTATTTTTATTTATAATTTTACGTTGTTACAGATAAGTTATTTTTAAAATCTTTCACGCAATGCAAAAATTTCCTTTTTTTTCATTTTTTTGACATAAATTAAGTTGAAATAATTGCATATTTAAAATAACATGTTCAAATAAAACACCGTATAACTCATTATGGATATTTTTGATTTTGACCCCGCATATTTCTTAAGCTTCTTGCTTACGTTTCTGCGAATGAGCATTATTCTTTTCATGCTGCCTATTTATGCCACGGAAGGGCTTCCCAACCAATGGAAAGCCGCATTCTGCCTGATCATCACATTGGCGATTTTTCCAAATGTCAGCTTGGACCCCAAAACAATGCCGGCGCACCCTTTTGCCATTGCCCTGCTTATTTTGGGAGAGGCGGTTTTAGGACTCATCTTGGCTCTCGCAATTCAAATATTTTTTGCAGGCATTCAAGCCGGCGGTGAACTGATTGCCATGCAAATGGGATTTAGCATGCTTCAATTCGCAGACCCGACAACCAATACGCAGGTAGGCGTCATTTCCCACATGCTCTTTATTGTGACGTCATTGATTTTTCTCATGTTTGACGGGCATATTTACTTATTGAAAGCCTTTATTGAAACATATAAGTATATTCCAGCCGGCGGGCTTTTTATCGGTCAAACGATTTTCAATCAGATTTTTCTTCTCGCCAATATGCTTTTTTCCTTGGCATTGAAAATTATCGCACCTGTTTTAGCGGCGATTTTCTTAACGGAACTGGGACTTGCTTTCATGGGCAGAATGGCTCCGCAAATGCATATTATGGAACTTGGATTTCCATTGAAAATTTTAGTGGGATTTTTCTTTTTGGGTTCAATTTTCCAATTATTAACACTGGATATACAAAATTATATCATTTCCATTGACGATTTATTTTTAAATCTCATTAATGCGTTGAAACCAAGGTAAAATATGGCTAAAGACCCCAGCAAAACCGAACGGGCGACCCCTAAACGGCGAAATAAGCTCCGAAAAGAGGGAAACGTTGCGAAATCAATGGAGTTTACAAAAACCTGCACGCTTATCGTAGGTTTTGCCACCATGTATTTTTATTTGCCATATGCCGGTGAAAAGCTCGGAAATTATTGGGTCGAATGTTTCAATACTTTGGATGAGAATATCATTACCCCTACGACGGCATATGCCATTTTATGGGAATTTGTCACCCAACTTGCCTTAATTTGCGGACCTATTGTTTTTGCCGTCGCAATTTCCGCCTTTGTCACGCTTCGCAGGCAAGTCGGAAAATTATGGACGACAAAAGTTTTTAAATTCAAATGGTCGCGCTTTAATATTGTCAATGGATTGAAACGGGTCTTTTTTTCCTTTGAAACGTATGTTCGGCTTTTAAAAGCTGTTGCCATTGCAGCCATTATCGGTTATGTTCCTTTCATGTTCATTGTCGGACAGACGGCAGTTTTTCCGGGCTTGTATTATACCAATGCCCATGGCTTGGCGTCGTATCTTTTAACCGCCAGCGCGCAAATGATAAAATATACCATGATACCGGTTGTTGCCTATGCGCTGTTTGATTTGTGGCATAGTTTTCATCAGTATGAAGAAAACAACAAAATGACCAAGGCGGAAGTTAAAGACGAAATGCGGCAAGCATTCGGTGATCCTGTCATTAAAAACAAACAAAAGCAAAAAATGATGCAGTTTATGCAGCAACGTATGATGCAGAGCGTTCCGAAAGCGGATGTTGTTGTCACAAACCCTACTCATTATGCTGTTGCCTTACAATATGATCCCACCATTTGTCCGGCTCCCGTAGTGCTGGCTAAAGGTGTGGATAAACTTGCCTTACGGATAAAAGATGTTGCGCGTGAACACGGAGTACCTATCAAAGAAAACAAGCTTCTTGCCCGCAGTTTGTATTCTTCCGTGGAAATAGGCGAACCGATTCCAGAAGATTTATACAAAGCTGTCGCAGCAATCATTGCAGAAATTTGGCGTCTTAAAGGTAAAATACAATAGGTGGTGACTATGCAAATGAATTCATTTTTTTTCGATAAACAAGATAAGATTTTCCTTGAAAGCGTCAATAACAGCATTGAATGCAGCAAGACGTTGGAAAGCCATTATCAGCAGGAAATTCACCCCAACGGCATTATCGATATGTGCATTTCCCAAGAAATACGCATGGCGACCGCTGTCATCAGTTTGCTTGACAGACTGCAAACCAACAATATCGATGAACGTCTTATAGCCCTTAATAATCTGCATAATGAAGTGTTGCTGACCTCAAGAACGAAATTCAGAAGAAATACCGCCCGTGTTCTCATTGAAATCATGAAGGAGCTTATCCGCACCTATGGCAATGAAGAAAAACAATTGCAGCTCGCCCACGATTTTCGTATTGCGGCAACGGGAAAACCGACTATTGTCCGTAAACTTTTGCGCCGTTATCATTTACTGGAAATGCCGGAAGCATGGAATCAGCTTGTTTTCGACCACCATATCCATGATGCCAACACGAAAGGCAGAAAATCGCCTACCCACCTCATAATGGACGCCTGGGTTAAAGGGATACGCTCCCTAACCGTCATTTATTATAACTATATTAAACCGGAAACCGCCTATGAACTTTTGGAAGCAAGCAAAATCATGGGTATAAAGGTTCGTATCGGTTTGTTATACAATATCATTTACCGCCACAGACTTATCGACTTCATTTGGGTTCCTCAGGGGTTTTACGGCACTGACGAATTTTTGGATTTCATTGCGGAGCCCGATATGCAGGCTTTAATGCAGGACGCAAGGCAAATCAGCCGCTGGCGCGAGAAATTCATATTTAAAATTGTTGATGAATGGAATCAAAATCTTAAAAATAAAATCAATGAAGAATTTTCTCTCGATTTGTCGCCTATTTCGACGGAAGAATATAAGAAATTCGTCAGTATCGGGCAAAGTTCGGTTTTGCACTTGGCGGAACTTATACATGATGATGCGAAAAAAACACTCACGGAACGTGTTTCCGTTATTAAAGAAAAAATGCAGCACACGAGCGACCCTCAGGAATTGCAGATTTTAACAAACCAATTGAATAATTATGATAAGCTGACAACGGAATATTTTCTTGAACTTCTTGAA
>DONZ01000169.1:4961-5609 GCA_003512875.1 Desulfovibrio sp.
ATATTTTCTTGAACTTCTTGAAGATTGCGAGCATCTTATTGAAAAGGAACTTATTGCGGAAGTGCTTACGGAAGAAGATCTGGATAAAATTCCAAGCATTGTGAAATATAGTCCCCACCAGCTTGTTTACCGTTTAAAACAAGTCCATTCAAACAGCTATATTGTTTTAAACCTCGCCAATACGACTCCTGAAGAAGTTATCAACCTGCTTTGGGATACTGACGGTGAAATCACCCATTTGGAAATTTTCAACGTATACGACTGGCAGAAAGGCAGATCAAAACATATCGCCGAAATCAATGAATTGATGGTTGCTATCAATAAAAACAACACCCCGCTTTTAAAATCAATTTTATTAAAACTCATTGAAACTTGTAAAAAAAGCGCTGAAATAACGTTGTTTGACGAAGACCATGAACATTTATTGTCAGCAGCGAGCAATGCGGACGAATTTGCAGACAAATCCAAAATTCAGGAATACCGTGACAACCCCAAATTGCGGCCTGTCACGCTTGAAGAAAGAGTTAAAGCTTTACAGCAAATATTGAGCAATATCCCTACTGTTATCAATTATTACCGGGGGAAAAAACTTTTCACCCGCATTGGTACGGATTCCACAAGCCGTGTCGGCAGATTGGCGGGCATGGG
>DONZ01000131.1 GCA_003512875.1 Desulfovibrio sp.
TGTCGTCATATAAAAAATCGACCATCGCCCACAGTTTTTCATTTTCTTTTGTGTGGGAACGGTATTCAAGGGACGGCATGAACCCTTTTTCCGTCAGAACAGTTCCGTAAACCGTCAAATCCCGGCTTTGGTCAATCACATGAAAATAAGGCTGGGTATAGTAAAAACCTTGTGTGGAGCTATAACCATAATTGGGAAGCAGCAAACCGCTTTGCCTTGTCGTCTTGGTCGGTGCGACAAAATAAGGAACGTATGCCACCCCCTTATCCTTTATATTGAAAATGACATCAAAAAAATGCGCGTAACTGTCAACTTCAAGATCGGCTTCCTTAGCTTCGATTTTCCACAGGGGAACGGAACCGTCGCAGGTCGTGGCGGTAGCCTTTAAAAGGGAATAGCGGGATTCTCCCTTCTTATATATTTCATCGCTCTTAAAATACATGTGCGGACCAGCAAGAAAAAGCTTCGCGTCTTTCAGCCAGCCTGTGCTGTTTGTCAAATCAAATTCGGCTTCCTTTGCTTCGACTTCATCGGTGCCCAGTTTCGCATAAACATTTCCTTGCAGCAAAATCCATTCGGTATTTGTGTATAATCTGGCAAAATCAGCTTTTAAATAATCATCACCGCGGACGAGCAAAACATTGCCGCGCCCTTCAATCACGACTCCGTCGCTCACGCTCACAAGGGAATCCGCATAAATTTTCCAAGGCAATTCATCCTTTGTCACGAGGGAGCCATCGGAAGCGATGGAATCGGGCAGCTCCACGGCTTGCGCGTTTGCCGCAGCCCCGAAGAAAAAAGCGAAAATTATGACGACATATCTAAAAAAACAAAGCATTCACATATTCCACATATTCATATTATAAAAAATCACAAAAATTGTAACATAAATTTTCAGAAGAATAAAGCAAATAAATTCTTTAAAAAAATATTTTTTTATAAATATATCATATTGAAATCACTGTAAAAATCTTGTCTTGCTTTTTATAGAATTCATATTACAATACAAAAAGACAAAAAAGGACGAACCATGAAAAACGCTTTTTGCAGAATACAAATCGATTTCGATGCGCTTCTTTACAATTACAGACAGGTTAAAAATCTCCATCCGGAACTTATGCCTGTCATCAAGGCGAATGCGTATGCCCATGGCGCCGTGGAAATAGCACGTTTTTTTGAAAAACAGGGCGTCAAGTATTTTGCCACCGGCACGATTTATGAGGCATTGGAGCTCAGGGAAAAAGGTATCGCAAATGAAATTATCCCGCTGCTGGGAGCGCTGACCGACGAAGAATACAAAAAAGGCGAAGAGGAAAACATTGTCAGCCTTGCCCACGACAGGCAATCCTTGGACAAAGCACTGACCCATTCGAGCAAAATCGCCGTAAAAATCAATTCCGGCATGGGACGCCTCGGATTTTTGCCTCAAGATATCGGTGAAGTGATTCACTCCATCAAAAAACACAACAAAACAGCGCAATATGTGCTGACGCACTATGCTAGCGCCGATGTTATTTCTGAAAACGGCTACATGCAAACACAGGCGGAGCGGCTCGCTCCTGCCGTTACAGCGTTAAAAAACGCCTTTCCCGACATAAAAACGAGTTTCGCCAATTCCGCGGCTCTCGTCGCCTATCCGGAATATGCGGGAGATATCGCCCGCATCGGAAGAATTTTTTACGGCGGAAATCCGCTGTACGGCACCCAAAAAGAGGCGCTGACCCCTCATTTGAAGCCCGCCCTCGCTCTTACCGCCCCAATTCTCAGTATAAATCATTTAAAACGCGGGGAATGCTTAAGCTACATGCAGAGCTTTACGGCGGAACGCGACACCGTGGCGGCATGGATAGGCATAGGCTATGCCAACGGATACCGCCGCAGCAACCGTGTTTTCAGCCAAGACAGCAATTTTGTGCCTCATGTTTCCCTGCTCGGACGGCACTGCCCCGTGCTCGGCTATATCACCATGCAAATGACCGCCATTGACATCACTGACATTTACGACGGAAAAAATATCCAAACAGGCGACCATGCTTATGTTCTGGGAGGGGAGGAAAATCCCGTCACCCCCGAAATGCTCGCAACGTGGTGGAACACTGTTCCCCACGAAGTGCTCACTTCTTTAGGGTTTTAAAATTATTTTTTCATACCTTGACTTTATCCTTGCTTATTGTTGTTTTTTCATATATGATTTTTAATTCTAATATGTTGGACAGAGCTTCGTGGCTTTTCCCATATCATTTCAACGTAGCGAGGGTCTTATATGACTTCTATTTCCTTATTATTGGTCTTTGCTTGCGCGGCATTCGCACTGTATTACGCGTTCAAAGCCTCTAAAGTCGTGCTTTCAGCCAGCACGGGCAATGAAGATATGCAGCGTATCGCAGGTGCGATTCAAGAAGGTGCACAGGCATATTTAAACCGCCAATACCGCACTATCGCCATTGTGGGCGTCATTGTTGCGGTGCTGCTTCTTTTCTCCCTTTCTTTCCTTGTCGCACTCGGTTTCGTAATTGGTGCCATTTTGTCCGGTGTAGCCGGATATATCGGCATGAACGTTTCTGTCCGCGCTAACGTGCGTACCGCGGAAGCAGCCCGTGAAGGTCTTACCCCTGCATTGAACATCGCTTTCCAATCCGGCGCAATCACAGGTTTGCTGGTTGTCGGTCTCGGACTTTTAGGCGTTACTTTCTACTATGCGATCCTGCAAATGTTCCAGGTCGACACGGCTGAACTCATGCAGGCATTGGTAGCCCTTTCCTTCGGCGCTTCCTTAATTTCCATTTTCGCCCGTCTTGGCGGCGGTATTTTCACCAAAGGCGCTGACGTAGGCGCTGACCTTGTAGGCAAAGTCGAAGCCGGCATTCCTGAAGACGACCCTCGCAACCCTGCCGTTATTGCTGACAACGTAGGCGACAACGTAGGCGACTGTGCAGGCATGGCTGCCGACCTTTTTGAAACCTATGCCGTCACCATTGTCGCCACCATGCTTTTGGCTTCCATTTACTTTGAAGGCGCTTTGCAAAACCTTATGATCATTTATCCGCTTCTCATCAGCGGCGTTTGTATCCTGGCTTCTATCGCCGGCACCTTCTTCGTGAAGCTTTCCGACGATAAGAAAATCAAGAAAGCCCTTTATAAAGGCTTCCTTGCGACCGCTGTCATTTCCGCAGCCCTTATCACGTTCATCACCATGGCATTCTTCTGGAATACCGGTGAAATGGTTATCAACGGCAAAGCGTTCACCGGCGGCAACCTCCTTTTGTGTTCTTTCACCGGTCTTGGCGTTACCGCCCTTTTGGTATGGATAACCGAATACTACACGTCAACCGCCTACCGTCCTGTCAGAAGCATTGCAAAAGCTTCCACCACAGGTCACGGCACAAACGTCATCCAAGGTCTTGCTATTTCCATGGAAGCTTGCGCATTGCCTGTAATCGTCATTTGCGCCGGTATCTTGTTTGCTTACCATAACGCCGGACTTTTCGGCATTTCCATTGCCGCTACAACAATGCTCGCTCTTGCCGGCATGGTTGTCGCTCTTGACGCATACGGACCTGTTACCGATAACGCCGGCGGCATTGCCGAAATGAGCGGTCTTCCTGAAGAAGTCCGTGAAGTCACAGACGCCCTTGACGCTGTCGGCAACACGACAAAAGCCGTTACCAAAGGATATGCTATCGGCTCTGCAGCTCTTGCAGCCCTTGTTCTTTTTGCGGCATACACGGAAGACCTTTCCCGCTACTTCCCGCTTTCCAAAATCACCTTCTCCCTCCAAGACCCCTATGTTCTCATCGGTCTTTTCCTCGGCGGGCTTTTGCCTTACCTCTTCGGCGCAATGGGTATGATGAGCGTCGGCCGCGCAGGTTCCGCCGTTGTTGTGGAAGTTCGCCGCCAATTCAAAGAAATTCCGGGAATTATGGAAGGAACCGCCAAACCTGATTACCATGCTGCTGTCGATATGCTTACAAAAGCGGCAATTAAGGAAATGATCATCCCTTCCTTGCTGCCTGTTCTCGCACCTATTGTCCTCTATGGAATTATTTCCCTTGTCGGCGGACAGGACGCGGCATTCGCAAGCCTCGGCGCCATGCTCATGGGCACTATCGTAACCGGTATTTTCGTCGCCATTTCCATGACAAGCGGCGGCGGTGCATGGGATAACGC
>DONZ01000135.1 GCA_003512875.1 Desulfovibrio sp.
TCTTGAATATCCAAACCAAACGGATAATTTCTCTATCGGCGGAGCGAACTGCCAGCTTATTCCTTACAGCATTGAAAAATACAAAATTTTTGATACCTATGATTTTTTAATTACGGACTGCGCTGTTAATGACGGTGATTACCTAGCCTCCAATTCCCGCTCTCCCGATTGGCTTTATAATGAACTTTACAGCATTATGTCGATGATAAAAGAGGCTCCAATCCGGCACTTGCACTTAATTTTTCCTACCGACATGGCTTACAATAAGCACTATCAAATTCATTGCCAAGTCTGCCGAGAGTTGGATATTCCTTACATGGACATTGAAAAAATTGTTTCTGCCGCTAAAAATTCAGGGCAAAAAAAACTTTTTTACGATAGCAAACATATCTCTCTTTTCTTAGCAAAACAGTTGGCATATCTTATTAAAGAAGAACGAAAGAATATTTTTTCAAGTCCGAAATTAAACGACGTGTCCGCTTGTTACAAACACAAAAAGTATATCTTTTGTTCCCTGCCTGAAAAATTCAAAGGCGAATTTCCGACTTGCACGAAAAGCTCTTCCCTCTTATCTGACACCTATCTTGTTTTAAAAGATTCGGATACCCTATGTTTTGAAAATTTGCCTGAACTGAACCTTGAAAGCATTTCCTTCTGGACCAATACGAATGCGGGGTACTATACGCTCACGACAGAAAAGCAAAAGCAAAATCATAATTCATACTACCCCGATGCCCATTATACAAATTTCAGACCTCTTGCAAAAAAACCATTTCCCATCAATAAATTTCTTAAACTCCAGGCAGGAATTGATCCGAACATTCCGAAACCTCTTCAGGAAAATACGTTTCCACCCGTTTCCCTTGAAAATAATGAACTTTTTCTCAATGCTGTTTTGTTTTCAGAAGAATTAAATCCGCCTCTGACATGGCAAGTTAAAAATTTTCCGGAAAAACCAGCAAATTATTTACCCGCATTTCAAAAAATAAATTCAATATGCACCAATATAGATAAGTATATGCACAATAACTTGCAATACATTCCTGATGACTGCATGTTTATTGCCGCTGTCGTGTATCCGCAAAATCCCCTCTTGCGAAAACAATATTTAACAATATTAAAAAGGACCGATAATCCCTATTTTGCTTATTATTATGCGGAACTATACCTCGTTCCGAGAAAAAAATATGCATTGGCAGTAAAAATTTTAAATACCGTGAAAAAGCAAAAAATCATCATCAACGCAATTTCACTGTTAGTGCATTGTTATCTTCAATTAAAACAATTTGATAATGCTCTTGATACGATTGAAACACTTTCGGAAGAAAAATACCGCATCACACAATTGCGCTTGCTTTGCTCCATTTATGCGCACATGGATTTACCTGAACTATTTTTTCAGGAAGCGGAACAACTACTCGAATTAAATGAAAATTTTTCCACGCTGTTTCATATTATCGATAATTGCATCATCTTAAAAAAATATGAAGAAGCATTAAACTATGCAAAACAAATTTATGCAGAACCAAGAAATTTTTTTTATAAGCAACATAAAAAAAGCATTATAAAAAAAGTAAACAACGTGCTGTCCTACCTCAATAAAGAAACGCTATGAAAATCGCAGTGGTCGGAACATCAAATTCAATTTTGGCAAATGGGTATTTCCCCGTTTACCAAGCCCTTGAATACCCTCATCAGGTAGATAATTTCTCCCTCGGGGCTTCTTTTTGCCAATACATTCCCTTCGCCCTTGAAAAATTCGCTCTCTCCGAAAACTATGATTTGATTCTAACGGACTGCTGCCCCAATGACGGAGCGTATTTTCCTTATGCAAGAACCCCTGACTGGCTTTATAACGAACTTCATTCCATTTTTTCCCATATCGGGGAACTGCCTTTCAAACACCTGCATCTTATTTTCCCCACGGAACTTGAAACAGCCGTTCACGAAAAAATCCATCAGCAAGTCTGCGAAGAACTGGACATTCCCTATCTCCATATCAGCAGCATATTGAAAAGTATAAACAAACAAAAAAAACCCCCGCTCTTTGCCGACAAAATGCATATCAATCCATTTTATGCAAAACAAATCGCTTTTCTTATCAAACAAAAAACAAACGAGGTTTTAAACAATTCAACTCCCAAAAAAAATGCTTCAACATATAAGCACAAAGAATACTTCATATATTCCCTCATTGAGCATAAAGAATTTCCGCACGTTGCCCGTGCAACTTCCCTGCGTTCCGAAAACTTCGTACAATTGAAAAACAATCAGGAAATCTGTCTTGAAAATCTTCCTCCCTGCAACCTTGAAAGCCTTTATTTTTATACGAATATTGAAGCAGGCTATTATCACCTTGTCACTCAAAACACGCTCATAAACTATAATCTCGCCTATCATCTCGCAAACTGTATTTTTTTTAAACCAATTCCGGCAAACACATTCAAAATTGACAGATTTCTCAAAATAAAGGCGGGTTTCAATCCCGCATGCGAATATGTCATGGAAGAATATAATTTTCCTCCCAAAGAGAAAAACAACAGCGAACTTTTGCTCAATGCGCTGCTGCTTTCAAAAGAAATAAATCCGCCCCTTGCTTGGCAAGAAAAGAACTTGCCCCCTGTCAATGAAAAAGATTTGAACACATTCGCTAAAATATATCATTTCATCAATAATATTGAACAATACAAAGATAGTAATGCTCCTATTTCCGATGATTTCATCTTGACAGGGGCAATGCTGTATCCTAAGCATAACATTCTCAGAAAACGCTTTATTAAAATACTCAAACATTCCGCCCACCCCTATTATGCCTGTTACTTTGCGAAGCTTTATCTGATACCGAGAAAAAAATACGCTATGGCGGCAAAACTTTTGGAATTTGCCATAACGCTCAAAAAAGATGTTTCTTTTCAGGAAATGTTGGCAATTTGCTATCTTGCGCAAAATGAATTTGCCAAGGCACAAACATTCATTCTGCGGGAAATTCCGGAAGAACATACTGTCATTCGCCTGAAATTATTGATACTATTGGCAAGAGAAACGCAAAATAAAATGGATTTCGTGCGGTATGCGCAAGAATTTCTTGACTATGGCGCAACGATCAACCACCTTGTTTTCCTTGCGGAAAATTGTTTGGCTTTTCGGGAAATCGAACTTGCAAAAGAATTTCTTGATATGATCACGTCAGATCCGAGGAATTTCCACCATGAAGAAGACAGACAAAAAATCACCGCCTTAACCCAAAAAATCAACACATACCGATAAATCCCAAATCCCAAAACACAACCATGAAAATCGCAATACTAGGAACATCAAATTCAATTCTGAAAAACGGCTACGCTCCCCTTTACCATGCACTGGAATTTCCCAATCAAGTGGATAATTATTCCATTGGGGCGACAATATGCCAGTTCATTCCTTTCGCCCTTGAGAAATATGCGATTTTCAAAAACTATGATTTTCTGATTACGGACTGCTGTCCCAATGACAGCGACTGCTTTTATTGCAAACAACGCACAGCGGATTGGTTTTACAATGAACTTTTCACCATTTTATCCACAATAAAAGAAGCCCGTATAAAACACCTGCATTTGATTTTTCCTTATAAAAATTCTCAAGTCCTGCAAAAAATGCATGTGCAGATTTGCGAGGAACTTTCCATTCCCTATCTTGACATAGGTTCTATCATCACAAATGCCACGCCTCGGTCCGAAAGGGAGCCTATGCAGGATATTCATCATGTTTCACCTTTTTTTTCAAAGCAATTTGCCTATGTCATCAAAGAAAAAAGGAAAGAGATTTCAAAAAATCCCGTCCAAACTTCCGGCAAAACCCATATCGCAAAAAAATACATATACTATGACCTGACAAAAAATTTACAACGGAAATATCCCGCCATAACACGCGCAACATCGCATTTAACGGAAAATTTCATTCATATACAAAATAAACAGGAAATTCTTCTGGATAAACTTCCTGCTCTCAATTTGGAAGGACTTTATTTTTATTCCAATAAAGAAGCAGGCTTGTTCAATCTCAGCTCGGCAAATTCCGTTCGCAATTATTCGCTGTATTTTCCAACGGCAGATTACATTTTTTATCAGCCGATACCGCAAAATACCTTTCCGGTGCGGTCTTTTTTAAAAATACAATCAGGATTTAACAAAAAATCACCATATGTCATGATGGAAAACAATGCCGAACCCGAAAGAAAAGCTTACAGCGAACTTTTGCTCAATTCCCTGCTTTTTTCCAAAGAAACCGATACGCCCCTTGAATGGAAAGAAAAAAAATACAGCCAAAATATACAGAAAGACGCACAACGCTTTGAAAAAATATATTTTTTTATTGTTTCACTTGAAAAAAACACCGCATTGGAAAATTCCATTCCGGAAGAATTTATCGTTATTGCCGCAAGTCTGTTTCCAAACAATGCCCATATCAGAAAAAACTTCATACGCCTTTTAAAACGAACGGAAAATCCCTATTATTTTTATTGGTTCGTACAACTGTACCTATTGCCCAGAAAAAAATACGCTTCAGCCATAAAGCTTCTCGAAAAAGCCCTTCAAATAAAAAATGACACGCTTTTTACGGAAACCTTGACTGTCTGCGCTATAAAAAAAGAATTTTTTGCAAAAGCCCATACGCTCATCAAAAGTATGGACCGAAGCCGCAATTTTACCGCCATAAAACTGGAATGCATGCTCGCAGCAGCCATGCGAAACAAAGAGCTGTTTTTACTCAATGCCCGAAAATTGCTGAACTGCAACACACAGTTCCATTATCTTCTCTTCCTTGCCGCTTCCTGCATAGAACTTAATGAATATCAACAAGCCGCCGAACTTTTAAACACCGCTCTTGCTGACCGAAGAAATTTCAGACAAGACAACAAAACGGAAAATATGCGAAAAATCAACGAACTTATTCGGAAACTACAAGAAAAAACACAATGAATTTTTTCCGCAAAGTTTATTTGACTATTTGCGCATGTTCCCGAAAAACAATTTCCTCACCGGCGAAACGTTTTTTCATAACATCAATGGCGGCAGGGTTTTTGTCAATCAAATAACAATCCCGCCCAAGCTCCAAAGCGGCTTTTCCAAAAGACCCGCTGCCGGCAAAAAAATCCATGACGACAGAATCTTCGTTGCTGTGAACATTGATAATGCGCCGCATGATTTTTAAAGGTTTTTGCGTCGCATAGCCGGTTTTTTCTTTACTGTTAGGACTTACGATAGTCTGCCACCAAACGTCGGTGGGCGTTTTTCCCCGTGCCGCCTTTTCTTTGCCCACAAGGGAGGGAGCCAAATAGGGTATCCTGTCAATGGCATCATAATGATAAATATATTTTTTCGGATTTTTTGCATACCAAAAAATACTGTCATGCTTGGCTGACCAGCGTTTTTTGCTTCTCGCCCCGTAATCATACGCCCAGATGATTTCATTCATGAACGAATCACGCCCGAAAATATAATCCAAAAGCAGTTTGCAATAATGGGCTTCACGGTAATCAATATGGAATAAAATACTGCCGTTGTCGGACAAAATACGTTCCGCCTCAACTAAACGGGGCTCCAAAAAACCGATATAATCATCAAAAATATCAACATAGCCGAGCGTGCCGAGCTTTATCGTCTTATACCGTTTCCCTTTGTAACCGACCCTGTCCCCTTCGGTGCTGGCAATGGTTTTTATTTGCGTACGCTCTTGCGTTCTTCCCGTATTGAAAGGCGGGTCAATATAAATCAAATCGATTGAACCGGACGCGAGTTCAGGCAAAAAACTCATATTATCGCCAAAACAAAGATTTAATATCGCCATGCTTTCCTCAATTATTCCCCAATGATCTCACAATGATTCCGCTTTATTCAACTGTCACGCTTTTCGCCAAATTCCGAGGCTGATCCACATCTTTTCCCAAATAATCAGCCATTTCATAGCTGAAAAGCTGCATGGCGGGCAAGGCTAAAAATTCCGGCAGCTTTGTTTGAGGAATATACCATAAATCGTTATTTTCCAATTCCGTTCCCTCTTGCAGTAAAGCAATCACATTGCCCTGCCTTGACTTTATTTCCAAAATTCCGGAACAAACCTTGTTAAAATTATCATCATCAAAAGCAAGGGCGAACGTTGGAAAGTCCGGGTCGATAAGGGCGATAGGTCCGTGCTTGATTTCCCCTGTGGCATACCCTTCCGCGTGGATGTAAGAAAGTTCTTTTAATTTCAATGCACCCTCAAGAGCTAAAGAATAGGCAGTGCCGCGCCCAAGATAGAAAAAGCTCTTCGCATAAGCATACTGGTAGGCGAACTTCTTCGCTTTATCCCGCATGACGGGCAACGCTCCTTCCAAGATTTCCGGCAGCGCCTTCAATTCGTTCAAAATTCCTGCCCGCAGTTTTTTCGCATGGGAACAATCGGCATTTTTCCTCTGCCCGTAATAAAGAGCGAGCAAAAGAAGCAGAACCATTTGGCTGAGCATGGCTTTTGTCGAAGCGACGCTTATTTCCGGTCCTGCCTGCGTATAAAGACAAGCACTCGCTTCCCTTGCGACGGAAGAACCGAGCACATTGCAAATACCCACGACGGGATAGCCCTTTTCCTTGCACAAACGAAGAGCGCCGAGCGTATCAGCCGTTTCACCCGATTGACTGATAACCACAATAAGCTCATCAGCCTTTAAAATCGGTTTCCTGTACCGAAATTCCGAAGCGATTTCCACGATAACGGGAATTTCCGCAAATTGCTCCAAATAATATTGCGACCACAAACCGGCATTGTAACTTGTGCCGCAGGCAATGATACGAATGCTTCCGGGTACGGGCAAACCATCCAGTTCCGGCAGGCAAACCCTGTCGTCTTGCAGTCTGCCCACAAGGCAATCACGCAAAACCTTAGGCTGTTCCATGATTTCCTTAAGCATGAAATGTTTATAACCGTCTTTCGCCGCTCCCTGCAAATCCCAAGGAATATGATGCACGGTCTTCTCAAGCTTTTCCGCCGTAAAAATATTTTTCACCGCATACGCACCTGCGCTTAAAACCACATATTCCCTGTCATCCAAAAAAACGACATCGCGGGTATAAGGCAAAAATGCCGGCACATCGGAAGCGACGAAATATTCCCCGATACCGATACCGAGCAAAAGCGGCGCAGACAAACGCGCTGCCAGAATATGCTGCGGAATAAGGGGACTGAGCACGACGACAGCATACGCCCCGTGCGCTTTCTGCAATGCACTGCAAAAAGCCTGCTCCAAAAACGGCAAATACAATTCAGGATTTTTTTGAAAAGCTTCATCCATATCCTGCTGGATTTCCACATATTTTTTTCCAAAATTTATTTGCAGAACACTGTCAAGCTCATCAGCGACAAGATTGACCAATACTTCCGTATCGGTATCGGAATGGAAAACATAGCCTTTTTGTATCAGTTCATCTTTTATTTCTTGAAAATTCTCAATAATGCCGTTATGGACAATGGCTAAAGCGTCATTATTGCTTTTATGGGGATGAGAATTGCGTTCGACAGGAAGCCCGTGCGTCGCCCAGCGGGTATGCCCTATGCTGATGGGGGCGAAGGTGTTTGCCGTTTTCGCAACTTTTTCTTCCAAATTGCAAAGTTTTCCCTCCGAACGGATGACTTCCAATTTATTAAGCTGCAAAAAAGCCAAACCTGCCGAATCATAACCGCGGTATTCCAAACGCTTCAACCCCTCCAACACAAGAGGAACAGCAGGTCTGTGCCCGCAGTAACCGATAATTCCGCACATAATTAACTCCTTACAAACACTAACTATACTATTCCTAAAAAAAACACAATTAAAATATTTAGTTTAAAGAATATGTTATCAAAATTTCGGCAACTATCTTAATTTTTTAACTATGTTAATGAATATAAATTTTCGTTTCCTTATCCACAAAAGATAAAAGTTCTTTTATCATAAACCTCGGCAAACCGATATTCCCGTCCGTGGCTTTGCCGTTGCTGCATTCAAGAAAAAAAGCCGAACCGATATAGGGTTCCCGATGGGTTATGTTATAGTCAACGACAAGGGCGTAGGCATAACGAATGGGTCTTTTATCCAATTCAATTTGGGAAAGCCAGTCGTTATACACGGTATTTTCACGAACAAACAAATTGTAGTATTTCGATTGCGGGTCCGTTACCCAAACATCGCCTTTGCGTATTTGATAATAGGGCAGTATGCTCCCCGGATTTTCCTGCATGCCGATAGCTATGATGAAATTGTAAAGCCCTTTGGGCGTTGCCAAATCACCCTCAATCTTATTCTTTTTCGCCCCGCCGCGTCCGATATACGCCTGCGCCTCCTGCAAACAAACCCATGCTCCGTTGAAACGTTTCAGCACGTAGCAGCGGGGTTCATTGACCGTAGTGTCAACGACAATGAGCTTTGTCACTCCTTTGATGGTATCCAGTTCAAACTTTTCAATCAGTTCCTCGGAAAAATTTTCTTCGGCGACGGCTGTTTGCCCTATGAAAACAATACAAAAACAGAGCAGTAAAACTATTTTTTTCATGGTTTCCTCATTTCGTTATGGAGAATTTTCCTATAAAATCAAATTCCGTTCCGTTTTCTAAACACAAAGAAAACGGTTGCATATTTTTTCAATTTGTGTTACTTTTTTATAAATCGTAACACAGCAGAAATCAATATGATAACACTCTCGTATAAGAGATAAAAGGGATGAAAAGGAGCAAAAATATGCTCCTTTTTTATTTATCCGTACAAATTTTAGGATTAAAATATCCAAATTGCAAATGCGGACAAGAAGACAGCAGGCGCTTGGTGAAATTCGCCAAACCGACGCTTGGACCGAACTCAATGCCTTCAAGCAAACGCAAATACATTTCAGGGTCGATATTCAAATTCCGCAATTGAATAAAATCAACGTGATACGCGTTCACAAGCCCGATAAGAGCTTCCACTTCCTCTTCGCAGTCCGTCACTCCGGGAAAAAAAAGCAGATTCAAAGAAACGAAAAGTCCGTGCTCTTTTGCCGTTTGTATGGATTCTCGCACATCGCCGAAAGAATAATTGGTCGGACGGTAATATTTATCATAAACAGTTCCCCTTGCGCTGTTCATGCTCACCCGCAAAGAATTGAGCCCCGCAAGAGCCAATTCCTTTATCCACCTGGGCATGGAGGCGTTGGAATTTAAATTGACCGTGCCGATTCCGCCTTTTTCACGGAATAATTTCACAGCCTCCACAAGCAAAGGGGCTTGAGTCAGAGGTTCCCCTTCGCAGCCTTGCCCGAAAGAATAAATAGGCTGTTTCTCGTTTTGCTGATGATAAAGCATGACCTCAACAATTTCCTGCGCTGTGGGCGTAAAATTCATCCTGTCCTGCGGAGCCTGGCAAATGGAAGAATCCGCCTCTTGCTGGGAAATACAGCCGATACAACGCGCATTGCACGCCCTTGAAGTCGGAAGCGGCGCTTCATAACGCCCCAAAACCAAATTTTTTGCGGCAGGACATCCGTAACGCAGGACGCAATTATTCATAAGATGCTGCATGAGTCTGTTTTTGGGAAACTCTTTCATGAGCGCCTTTGCTTTTTTTTCTATTTTCCTGGGAGAAATTCCCTCGAAAACCTGGCGCGTGTCCTTATCCACCTGCGAAGCGCAGACATAAAAATCATCGCCGATAATTCCCAAAGCCCCGTAAGCGAATAAAGGCAGAGTCGGAGCATTTTCTTCCGTAACATAAACAGGATGACCGGAAATCGTATAGCCCGGCGCAACAAAAGCGGCGACCGCCAGCTCTTCCAACTCCTCAACTTCTCCTGTTTCCTTGTTCAGCCCGACGGCTCTTCGCTTGGGCAAAAGAAAAAACTCGCTTTCACGGGGTAAAGGAATAAGCTCGTCAGGTCTTGGCAGCGCCCATTCATCGCCCCGCCGGCACAGCATATAATACGCGTCGTCAGAGGCGATTTCACCATTTTCAAAAGCAAACACTAAATCAGGGTGTTTTTGTTTCATAACCGATCCTTTTTTCGCATAAAATAAAAGTATCCTTTATTCATTTACGCCCGTCAAGAAAAACATCAAAAAAATATAATATTTTTATCATGTTATTTCAGTGTATTATAAAAATTACAACAATTTTTACCAAAAAGGTATTTGCCAAATATAAAATCATGCCTTATTTTTAATTATTGCAAAACAAAAGTCCAACCGGAGCGCTTCCATGAAATTCTTTTTCACAAAAATTTTCGGCACACGAAACGACAGATATATTAAATCCCTGCGTCCAGTCGTACAAAAAATCAATGCATTGGAACCGCAAATGCAGGAACTGGCGGACACGGAACTTGCCCCAACCCTTGCGTCCTACAAAGAAAGAGTGATGAACGGCGAAAGCCTGAACAAGATTCTACCGGAAGTTTTCGCTCTCGTCCGCGAAACAAGTTTGCGTATCCTCGGCATGCGCCATTATGATGTGCAGCTCATGGGCGGCATAACCCTGCACCAAGGAAAAATCGCCGAAATGAAAACCGGGGAAGGCAAAACCCTTATGGCGACCTTGCCCGTTGTTTTGAACACCCTTACGGGAAAAGGCGTGCACGTCGTAACTGTCAACGATTATCTCGCTAAGCGCGACAGCGAATGGATGGGAAAACTCTATCAAGCCTTAGGCTTGACTTGCGGCGTCATTGTGCACGGTCTTTCCGACGAAGAGCGTCAGGAAGCTTATAACTGCGATATAACCTACGGAACAAACAATGAATTCGGCTTCGACTATTTGCGTGACAACATGAAATTTTACGCAAAAGACATGGTGCAAAGAGGACATAATTTCGCCATAGTTGACGAAGTGGACTCCATTTTGATCGATGAAGCGAGGACCCCTCTCATCATTTCCGGAGCGGCTCAAGAATCCACGAATTTATACCTGCAAATGAATGAGCTGACAAAATATCTCAAACGCGACGAGCATTTCACTGTTGACGAAAAAACCCGTTCCGCGCTTTTGACGGAAGACGGTGTAAATAAGATTGAAGAAATTCTCAGGATAGACAACCTCTTCGACCCCTCAAGCATTTCCTTGCAGCACCATGTGCTGCAAGCCCTAAGAGCCAACCATTGCTATCAGCGCGATGTCGATTACATGGTCACAGCCGATAAGAAAGTCGTCATTATCGACGAATTCACGGGCCGCCCCATGGAAGGCAGACGCTTTGGCGACGGTTTGCACCAAGCCTTGGAAGCCAAGGAAAAGGTGAAAATCGAATCCGAAAACCAAACCCTCGCCAGCATTACCTACCAAAACTATTTCCGCATGTATGAAAAACTTGCGGGCATGACTGGCACAGCCCAGACGGAAGCTGTGGAATTTATGGAGATATACGGGCTTGAAACCATTACTGTTCCGACCAACAAGCCCATGATCCGCAAAGATTACCCCGATATTATTTACCGGACCCAAAAAGAAAAATTTGCAGCCATCACCAATTCCATTAAAGAATTGCACCAAAAAGGGCAGCCTGTGCTTGTGGGTACAATTTCCATTGAAACTTCCGAGTATTTATCCGGCATTCTCAAAAAAATGGGCATTCCCCATAATGTCCTGAATGCGAAATATTTGGCGGAAGAAGCGCAAATCGTTGCGGAAGCGGGACAAAAAGGACGCGTGACCATTGCCACCAACATGGCGGGACGCGGCACGGATATCAAACTCGGCGAAGGAGTGGAAGAACTCGGCGGTCTGCATATTTTAGGTACGGAACGCCATGAAAGCCGCCGTATCGACAACCAGCTGCGCGGACGTTCCGGCCGCCAAGGCGACTCCGGCTCCTCCCGTTTTTATCTTTCTTTGGAAGACAACCTCATGCGTATTTTCGGTTCCGAACGCATTTCAACCCTTATGCAAAAACTCGGAATGAGCGAAGGGGAAGCCATTGAAAACAAATTTGTTTCAAAAGCTATTGAAAACGCACAGAAAAAAGTTGAAGCCCACAACTTTGAAATCCGCAAAACCCTTCTTGATTATGATAATGTCATGAACCAGCAGCGCACGGTTATTTACGATTTGCGCAAAGACATCATTTTGGAAGAAGACATTCAGCCTGTCGTGGAAGAATTTGCCGACGAAGTCTTTACCGAAATTTTTTACAGCGAACACGACAAGAAAAACCAAACGGAAGAACACCGTGCGGAAATCGGGGCGAAACTTTTGGACGTCTGCAATATCGGACGAATGATTCCGGAATTTTTAACCGCTCAAAGCACCCCGATAACGCAGGAGGAATGCAAAAATGTGCTGCAAAGTATTTTAACAGAACTGCAGCTGGAAGCAGGACCGATATATCAAGATATTTTAAGATATTTCGTGCTGGAAGAACTCGACCGCGCATGGAAAGACCATTTAAAGAGCATGGATTATCTGCGTGAAGGTATCGGGCTGCGCGGTTACGGCCAACGCGACCCGAAACTGGAATACAAGCGTGAAGGGTTTGAACTTTTCCAAAACATGCTGTACCAAATCAAAGAAGGCGCATTGCGCGCCCTGACCCGTGTCCGCATTCAAAAGCAGGAAGAGCAGAGTTTGGAGCAAGCGGAAAATACGGACGGCGGTCAAGAACAAAACCAAGAAAAAGAACCGGAACAAAGGGCGGAACTTCGTCACAAGGAAGTGAAAACACAAGAAAATTCCGGGCAAAAAACTACGTTGGAAGCAAAAAACAATCCCGTCCATGCCCAAGATAAAATAGGAAGAAACGACCCTTGTCCTTGCGGAAGCGGTAAAAAATATAAAAAATGCCATGGTGCGCATTTGGAACATTAAAAAAGGAACACGCCATGAATTTTGATTGTTTTAAAGCCTATGACGTACGGGGAAAAGTCCCAAGCTCCCTAAGCCCTGCGCTTGCTCTTGAAATCGGCTATGCCTATGTGCGGGAATTCAACATAAAAAATGTCGTCATCGGGCACGACGCCCGGCTTTCTTCTCCGGACATCTATAAATCCCTTGCCACAGGACTGCAATATGCAGGGGCGAATGTCGTAGGTATCGGCATGTGCGGAACAGAAGAAATTTACCACGCAACAGCCTACATTCAAGAAAACGGTGTTCCTTTCGACGGCGGAATCATGGTTACGGGAAGCCATAATCCGCAAGATGAAAACGGCTTGAAATTTGTACGCGAAAACGCTATTCCGATCAGCTCCGACACCGGTTTGCTGGCAATCAAAGAACGCATCATCAACGGACAAAAAATCCCTTCTGACATTACAGGCAGTTTTATTGAACATTCCTACCGCCAAGCCTATATTGAAACCCTCCTTTCCCATATTGACGCAAACGGGCTTATGCCCTTTAAAATAGTCGCCAATGCAGGAAACGGCTGCGCGTATCTCGCCCTGAAAGAACTCATTCCGTATCTGCCCTTTGAATTTATTTTGGTTGACGAAGAACCTGACGGAACATTCCCCCACGGCGTTCCCAATCCTTTGCTTCCTGAAAACCGTGAAAGAACGGCGCAAATGGTTCGCAGGCACAAAGCCGATTTCGGCATCGCTTGGGACGGCGATTTTGACCGCTGTTTTTTCTATGATGCAAACGGACGTTTTATCGAGGGATATTACATTGTCGGCATGCTCGCAAGCGCCTTGCTGGAAACATTCCCCCATGAAAAGATTATCCACGACCCGCGCCTCACATGGAACACAATGGAACTTGTCGATAAGCACGGCGGTATCAACATAACAAGCAAATCAGGACACGCGTTCATCAAAGAAACCATGCGGAAAGAAAACGCCCTCTATGGCGGTGAAATGAGCGCCCACCATTATTTTAGGGACTTCGCCTACTGCGATTCCGGAATGTTGCCTTGGCTTTTGGTGGCAAAACTCCTGTCCGCCTCCAAACAAAGTCTCGCTTCTTTTGTGGACGCAAGAATACAAGCTTTTCCATGCAGCGGAGAAATCAATTCAAACGTTGAAAATATCGCCCTTACCTTGGAAAAAATTGAAAACGCCTATAAAAATTCCGCAAAAACAATAAACAAAATAGACGGTCTTTCCATGGAATTTGACGATTGGCGCTTCAATGTGCGGGGTTCCAACACGGAACCGGTGCTCCGTCTCAATGTCGAAAGCCGCGCCAACGAACCCCTCATGCAAGAAAAAACTCAGGAATTGCTCAAACTTATCAGATAGTAACACGGTATGATAAAAAATTGCTCTTGCTATGAATTGCTTTATTTTATCCGGTAAACGGCATATCGACAGAAAAGACAATTTTCAAAAAGCGCAATAGGTTTAACGCTGCGGCTATGCAATTAAAAACTGTTCCCTCATATCGGCTCAAATTTCACTGTGTTCAGCTATAACAGAGATAATAATTCATTGACCGCAGCACTTCAAAACCCCATTCAGCCCACAAGGTGCTATGGCATTATTGCTTCATTTGACAGCAACATCATGACAAAAAACAAATTTCGTGAGTTTAATATTTAACTTCAAAAATTAAAATTGAAAATATCGCTGAAACGATTTATACTTCAGTCACATAAAACTATTGGAGGTTTCCCTTGCGTATTTTAGTTATCGGTTCTGGCGGGCGTGAGCATGCTCTTGCATGGAAGCTCAATCAAAGTCCCCTTGCAGAGGAAATTTTTGTCGCTCCCGGAAACGGAGGAACCCAAGAACATAATGTGCCTGTTTCCGATAAGGATATTGACGGGCTCGTCAAATTCGTGCAGGAAAAAAAGATTGATTTTGTTGTTCCGGGACCGGAGCTTCCTCTTACGCTCGGCATAACCGACGCCATGGAAGCTATCGGCATTCCTTGTTTCGGTCCGAGCAAAGCCTGCGCAAAGCTTGAGGGAAGCAAAGCGTTTTCAAAAGAAGTGATGGTTGCGGCGGGGATTCCGACAGCCGCTTACGGAACATTCCAAGATATGGAAAAAGCGTTCGCTTTTATCGATAAACACGAAGCTCCGCTCGTCATTAAAGCTGACGGCTTGGCAGCGGGAAAAGGCGTAATTATCGCCCAAAGCGTCCAAGAAGCAAAAGACGCCGCAAAATCCATGCTTGGCGATAAGAAATTCGGCGACGCCGGCAATACCATTATCATTGAAGAATTTTTAGCAGGCGAAGAGCTTTCCTTGCTCTGTTTTTGTGACGGAGAAAACGCCCTCGCTCTGCCCTCCGCCCAAGACCATAAAGCCATCGGTGAAGGCGATGTGGGAGCGAATACCGGCGGAATGGGCGCATACAGTCCCGCTCCTCTCGCACAGGATGAAGAACTTGAGAAATTGGCAGATATCACGGTCCGCCCCCTGCTCAAGGAAATGGCTCAACGCGGCACGCCATTCAAAGGCATTTTGTATGCAGGGCTTATGATGACAGCAAAGGGAGTGAAAGTTCTTGAGTACAATGTC
>DONZ01000064.1 GCA_003512875.1 Desulfovibrio sp.
TCCGCAGGCGGTTTGCGGAATTTGCCCGTGAAACGCGTTTGCCTTTATACATCCCTCAAAATAAATTTTGTTCCGATAACGGAATAATGGTCGCATACACCGGGTTATTGCTCGCAAAATCGGGTTTATGCCATGACGATACGCTGACCGCCGTACCGAGAGGGAGAATTATTCCTTGTGATTACAAGAAATGCTGACGGGTTTGGAATTAATTATAACGTTGACAGAATGGCATTTTAATCTTAAATAAAAGATTATACAGTTAAAATTTAAGCTTAAGAGCATGAAAGGAGAAAAATATGGCTATTGAAGTAAGCGATGCAAATTTTGATGCAACTGTTTTGAAAAACGAACTTCCTGTTTTAGTGGATTTTTGGGCGCCTTGGTGCGGTCCATGTCGTGCTGTTAGCCCTATTGTTGAAGAAATTTCCAAAGAATTTGACGGCAAAGTTCTTGTCTGCAAAGTCAATGTTGATGAAAATCAATCCGCACCGAGCCGTTTTGGCATTCGCGCTATTCCGACCTTAATCATGTTCAAAGACGGTGAAGTTGTTGATCAGGTGACCGGTGCCGTCGCAAAAGACAATATCGTTGAATTGATTAATAAGGCATTGTGATATGTTAACATTTGATGCTGTTGTTATCGGTTCAGGTCCGGCCGGTTTGAATGCCAGCCTTTACTTGGTCCGTGCAGGATTGCGAACCGCCCTTATTGAAAAAAACAGTTCGGGCGGACAAGTTCTCAGCACATCGGAAATTGAGAATTATCTGGGTTTTCCCAAAGGCGTGAAGGGCTGGGAATTGGCTGACCTTTTCACCGCTCATGTCAATGAATACGATGTCGAGCACATTCGCGGCGAAGTGTTGAAAATTGAAACGATTGAAGAAAACGGGGCGATGCATGTTTTGCACATGCAAAACGGAGATCAGATAAAAACCCGCGCAGTCATCATCGCAACAGGTGCGAGCAGCCGTCCCCTCGGCGTGCCCGAAGAAGAAACGTATAAAGGAAAGGGCGTGTCTTACTGCGCCTTATGCGATGGCAACTTTTACCGCGGATTGGATGTCGCAATTGTGGGTGGGGGCAATTCCGCCCTCGAAGAAGCGCTGTATCTTTCCCGTATCGTGAATAAAATATATATCATTCACCGCCGCGAAGGGTTCAGAGGCGCGCAAATTTATCTTGATAAAATACGTGCCGTTCCGGAAAAAATCGAACTTGTGACAAGCTGCGTCGTGGATAGCCTCGCCGGTGAGCCCACTTTGAAAAAAGTCATTGTCCGGCATGTTGAAACCAATGAAAAACGCGAACTTCCGGTGGAAGGTATTTTTGTGTACATCGGGCATGTTTCCAATGCGCGTTTTGTGCCTGAAAATCTTGAAAGGAATGAACAGGGCTTCATTCTCACGGATCAGGAAATGCAGACGAATATTCCCGGAATTTTTGCAGCCGGGGATATCAGGGCGAAATTATGCAGCCAGGTTTGCACAGCTGTTGGTGACGGCGCGACTGCGGCAAATTCCGCCATTCGGTATTTGGAGCAGTTAAATGCGTAATTTTGTTCTTGCCTTGATGTTCTGCTTTTCTTTAACGGGCTGCGGAGGGCTTATCGACAGTTATTTTGTCGAAACTCCGACCGATACCGTGCAGGAAAAATTTGAAGTCGCCGTTGAGTCCATGCAGATGAAAGAGTATGGAAAAGCGGTGCTTCTGTTTACGGATATTAAAGACAATTACCCTTTCAGTCCTTATGTTATTGAAGCGGAACTGGGACTTGCGGATGCTCTGTATTTGAATGAGGATTATCTCAATGCCGCGGATGCGTACCGTGATTTTGAAAGTTTGCACCCAAGGCATGAAGCCATTCCGTATGTTTTGCTGCAGGCGGCGCGGTCTTTGCGTTTGAGTTACCGTTCCATCGACAGGGCTTCTTCAAACGTTCAAATGGCGGAAGAATATGCAAGCCGTGTTGTCAATGAATATCCTGATACGGAATATGCGGCGCTTGCGCAGGAAGAACTGAAAACATGCCGCAGGCTTTTGGCGGAACGTGAGGTTTTTATCAGCAATGTATATTGGAATATGGGCAACTACGAGGCTGCCTATAACAGATATACCCGCATCATGGAGCAATTTCCCGATGTCGAGCAGGTATATGAATATTCCAAAAAACAGGCTGAAGCTTCTTATATCCTCTTTAGAAAAGAAAGTGCGGAGGAAATAAGGGAGCAGAAAGAAGGTTCATGGAAAAACTGGCTGAAAAGCTGGTTATAAAACATACGGAAATTTTTCTTGTTGCGGCATAAATAAAAAATAAACTGAAAACTCCCTTGCGTTCCGAATATAAAAGCCGGGCAAGGGAGTTTTTTATTTCCGTTTTATATTGGTTTGTTTCGCTCTTGCAATGGCGAGGCCGTTTTCTTCCGTGTTTTTGGTGATAACGGAACCAGCTCCCACAAGAGTATTTTTCGCAATGGTCACGGGTGCGACAAAAGCGCAGTTTGAGCCTAAAAAAGCGTTGTCTTCAATAATGGTTTGGTGTTTGTTTTTTCCGTCGTAATTGCAGGTGATACAGCCTGCTCCCACGTTGACTCCGCTTCCCACGAGGCTGTCGCCGATATAGGATAGATGATTGACTTTTGAACCGTTGCCGATAGTGCTTTTTTTGATTTCAACAAAATTGCCCAAATGCACATCGTCACAAAGCTGCGCTAGCGGACGCAGGCGGGCGTAAGGTCCGAGCTTTGCATTATTGCCGACGCCGGCGTTTTCAAAATGACAGAAGTTTCGGACTATGCAATTTTCACCGATGGAAGTATTTTTTATGACGCAATGGGACTGAATGGTGCTGTAATCTCCAATCACGCTTTTTCCGTAAATTTCACAAGGTCCGAAAATTTCCACGCCTCGTGAAATGGCTGCAAAAGGACTGATACGGACAGTGTCGGGATTATGCAGAACAACGCCGTTTTGCATAAGGGACGTATTGATTTCTTTTTGTAAAATCGTTTCCGCTTGGCTGAGTTCCAAAGGGGTATTGACTCCGAGCAGGGCGGAAGCTTTCTCATAGCAAAAAGCTTCGATAGGAACATCGTTTTCTTTCGCAAGGCTGACAATATCGGTAAGGTAATATTCCCTGCTCGCATTCGCGCTTGTGAGCTTAGGCAGAAAATCAAGCAGCAATCTTGCATTGACAAGGTAAATTCCGGAATTGACTTCAAAAATTTCGCTTTCCGGATAGGCGAGTTTAAAATCTTTCGCCTCGATAATTTTTGTGACGTTCCCGGTGTTGCCTGCATGGTCCTTTATGGAGTTTTTTCGGGCTTTTTCCAAAAAAACTTCACGCACGACACGTCCGTAGCTTTGAGCGTCATCAAGCAATATGCTGATAAAAGCGAGAGGGTAGTCCTTTGCTTTTTGTATGAAATCGGAAAGCAGTTCTTTCTTTATAAGAGGAACATCAGCATTTAAAATAAGAATTTTCGTATGGTCCAAGTCAATGGTGTTTTTAATTTTTTCCATTGCGCAAAGAACCGCGTGTCCCGTGCCTAACTGTTCCGTTTGCAAAATGCAATGCTGGCTTGCTGTTTCGCCGAACTCTTCCGACAGGTGCTTTTCCACAAGTTCGGCTTTATGTCCGATCACGGTCCAAAGAGCAGTGCTTATTTGTGATGCGGCTTGGTAAACATGGGAAAGCATGGCTTCGCCTAAAACGGTTTGCAAGGCTTTAGGCTTGGCGGAAGGCATTCTTGTTCCTTTTCCTGCTGCTAAAATAAGGGTGCAGATTTGCATAGGTTCTCCTTATGGACGTGCTGACCAGACAAAGAAAATTCCGAGGACGAGCAAAAAATAGCCGTAATATCTTAATTGGTCGGCATTGACGGCTGATAGTTGCAATAAAAAATCCCGCATTTTTTCCGGGCTGATAAGCCATGGCAGCGCCTCGAAAATACAGGCGAAGCCAAGTCCGGTGACAATATAGGCAAAAAACTCATTCATTATTGTAATTCATAACCCCGTTTAAGAATTGCAAGCACATCTTCTTTTGATAAATTCAAAACAAAGGTTCCCGCCCGTTCAGGGGTGAACATCTCGTCGATTTTGCTTTGCGCTTCTTCCAAACTGCAATGTTTGCGGATGAGGATATAGGGTTTGTATCGGGTTAAGAACTCATGCATGCCGTTGATGAAATCTTCTCCCAACGGAAGGACAAAGGCGTTATTTTTTATGACAAGTTCCAAAATAGGCAATAAAAAGGCGGAGCACGCCAAACCGTGGGGCGCTTGGTAATGCAGAGTCAGCGGATAGGAAATGGAATGGGAAATGGAGCTGTGGTTTTGGCTGATTGCGACACCTGCCGCCATGGCTGCTTCCTGCAGGTGATAGCGGTTTTTCATGTCGTAGGGGTCGTGTTCGATATAATGGAGCGAATTCATCACAATTTGCAGGGAACGTTTGGCATAAAAAAGACTTATGGGGGTCGCATGCTTGTTCCACAAACTTTCAAGAGCATGGGAAAAAGAATCCAATGCGCTGTATACGGTTTGTTTCCAAGGCAATGTTTTCGTAAAATACGGGTCAAGCAACGCCACTTTGGGATAACATGCCCTTGCGGACAAAGAGCATTTTTTCATGTTTTGTCTGTCCCAAATCGTTGCGAAACTTGTAACTTCGGAACCGGTGCCCGCTGTTGTCGGTATGGCGATAAGGGGCAGGGCGGAAGCGGGCAGAGGCTTCTTTTCCCTGAGCCAGGCATGCAAAGGTTTTTCATGTTCGGTCTGCATGAAAGCGCAGGACAGGGCTTTTGCGCTGTCGATGACGGACCCGCCGCCGAGGGCGATGATGATATGGAAGACTTTTTGTTTGTTTTGCTGATAGAATGTATCCAATTTATTCAAATCCGGTTCGGGTTCGGCAGTGAAAACTTCATAGGGCAAGGGTAAATACCGGGTGAGTTCCGCCAGCTGTCCTCTTTCCTGAATGCCTTTGGTGGTGACAATCAATGCAGTTCCGGCATTCGGCAAGAAATAGCCGATTTCTTTACGGCAGTCGAGCCCTGCGTGAATTTCAACGGGATTATAGTGATTCCAACCAATCATACGTACCTCACTTGAAGAAGCATATAGCCGGATAATACTAAAAAAAAGGAGAAAAGCAAAGCTTCTCTCCGTAAAAATTTTTGTGGATTTCGCAAGATGTTCAGGACATTTGAATTTTATTTTCCTTTAACATGGCTGATATCTGGTCGACATCCTTGTCACCGCGCCCTGAAAGGCAGACAAGAATTTTTTTGCCTTTCATATTCGGAGCGACTTTTATCGCATGGGCAAGAGCGTGGGCTGATTCCAAAGCGGGAATGATTCCTTGTGATTTTGAAAGGATAAAGAACGCTTTGATAGCTTCTTCATCCGTAACGGCAACATAACTTGCGCGGCCTATGTCTTTCAGATGGGCGTGTTCCGGGCTGACGGAAGGATAATCAAGTCCGGCGGAAATGGAATAGACAGGGGCGACTTCGCCTTTTTCGTCCAAACAGACATAGCTTTTAAAGCCGTGCAAAATGCTTTCTTTGCCATGCACGAGGCTTGCCGCATGTTCGCCGATTTTATTACCGATACCGCCGGGTTCCGCACCCACGAGGGCGACGTCCTTATCTTTGATGAAGTGGGAAAACATGCCGATGGCGTTGGAACCTCCGCCGACACAGGCGACAACCATGTCGGGAAGGGAATTGGTCATGGTTTGGAATTGCTCCCTTGCTTCAAAGCTGATGACGGATTGAAAGTGATGAACTATTTCGGGGTACGGATAAGGACCGACAGCAGAACCTAAAACATAAAAGCTTTCCGGATCGTTCACAAAGGCTTCAAGCGCTTCGTCCACGGCTTCCTTGAGGGTTTTTTGTCCGCTCGTGGCTGCAATGACTTCCGCGCCCATCATCCTCATTCTAAGCACATTGAGCTCTTGGCGGCGAATATCTTCCTCACCCATGTAAATAGTGCATTTCAAACCGTATAAGGCGGATACGGCGGCGGTTGCGACACCGTGCTGTCCTGCTCCGGTTTCTGCGATGATGCGGGTTTTGCCCATGCGTTTTGCAAGGAGGAGCTGTCCCAAGGCGTTATTGAGCTTATGCGCCCCTAAGTGGTTGAGATCTTCACGTTTTAAGTAAATATCCGCACCGCCTAATTGCTTTGAAAGATTTTCGCAATAAAAAATCGGGGTTGGACGGCCGCAAAAATGCTTGTAAAGATCGTCCAATTCGGCTAAGAAATTTTTGTCGTTTTTATATTTATTGAAGCAGTCAGCAACTTCATTAAGACGCGCTTTCATTTCATCGGGAACAAATTGCCCCCCGTGGCTGCCATAAAACCCGAGTGAATTTTCCTGAGAGTTTTGAATGTTGGAATTGTTGGATTGAGTAGACATGGTTTTCTCCTTTTTTTCCGAACTATGCCTAATCTGGGATAAAAAAAACGACCAAGCAAAGTTCGGTCGTAATTTTTAGTTAAAATTTGGCTGCAAAAAATCCGACCCGTTATTTCACGAGCCACCACCAAGAAATGTAAGAGTGTTGTATTTTTTGCGTTTTCATAAAAACATGTATAAAAAAAAGTTGGGCTTTTGTCAAGCGAAAAGCGAGGATAAAAAATGGGACATAAAAAGAAAGTGTATATTGACCCGAAAACATTGAATTTGCCCTTGGTCGGCTGCGACAGCCATGCGCATATCGTGACGCCTCCTTTGTGGGAAGAAAGGGATGAAGTGCTTTTGCGGGCAAAAGAAGCTGGAGTGAGAACCATTGGGGAAGTTCTTTTGGGGCATAAGCAATATATTGAGCATAAGGATTATTTTGATGACAAGGAGCATGTCTTTTTCATTTATGGCTTGCACCCTACGGATTTGTTGGAAATCGACGCAGGCGAAACGGAACGCATATATGAAGATATCATGCGGGATAAGAAGGAAAAGCGAAAAATCCGTGCTGTGGGCGAGATAGGGCTTGATTATTATTGGAAAGAAGTTCCGCATGCGTTGCAGCAGGAATATTTTATTAAAATGCTTGCCCTTGCGAAGCAATGCGCATTGCCTGTCGTTATTCACAGCAGGGATGCTTTTGAAGATACCGTGAACATTTTGCTGGAACAGGGATTCCATGATTATCCTTTGCTGTGGCATTGCTTTGACAGGGACAGGGAATGCGCGGAAATTGTGCTTTCCCACGGCTGGCACATATCCATTCCGGGCTCGGTGACATACAAAGCCAACGCCCATGTGCGCGAGGCTTTGAAAATCATGGACAGGGAACGTTTGCTGCTGGAAACGGACAGTCCTTATTTAAGCCCCGAACCTTGGCGCGGCAAGCCCGATGAACCTGCCTTCACCGTGTTCACGGCGGAATGCGTGGCTAAGGAGTTGGAAGTCGGCACAGCGGAACTTTGGGAGCAATGCGGAAACAATGCCCGCCGGTTTTTTGGCGTGGAATGATTTTCCCGCGAAAAAAGCTAAATAAATTTTTAAAAAAGCCGATAAAAGGAATATATTGTAATAAGGAGGCTTTTATGGAAATTGATACCGCTAGCCTTGGTTCTGTTCAAGGTCAAATGTCTCTTGGCATTCAAAAGCAAAGTCTTGATTTTGATGCTCAAATGACCAATAAGCTCATGCAGGATTCATTGCAGGCAGCTGATAATATGCGTGCAAGTCAAGGGATTGGAACAAATCTTAATATCACCGCATAAGCTTATTTTTTTGCTTATTACACAAAATAAAACGCCTTTCCGGGCGTTTTATGCATTTAAAAAATCCAAAATGGCGGGCAGGCTTTGTTCTTCCGGTCTGAACCAATGTATGCGGGGGTCCGCCCTGAACCAAGTCCATTGCCGCTTTGCGTAGGCACGCGTGTTTTTATTCCAAAGCGTTTTGCATTCTTCTAAGCTATGTTTGCCCAGAAGATAATCCGCCAATTCAATGCAGCCTATGCCGGACCAGCCGGGAGCGGCAATATTGGGGCAATGCTCCAAGGCTGTTTTTGCTTCTTCCATTGCGCCGTTTTCAAGCATGAGCGCCGTCCTCTTATATAAGAAAGGGCTGAGCTCGCTGAGCGGCAAGCCGATACCGATACGCAGAACGTCGTATTCCGTGTTTTTCGGGGTTTCCTTATGCCATTCGCTGAATTTTTTGCCTGTTGCCGCAAAAACTTCCAAAGCGCGGGCTATGCGCTGTTTGTCATTGAAATGAATTTTTTCCGCATATTCCCTGTCTGTTTTTTGCAATTCGGCATACAGCTCCCTGCTGCCTTTTTTTTGAATTTCCTGAATGAAATGGGTATGAATATCCTGCGGAATGTCCGGAATTTTAACAATGCCGTCAAATA
>DONZ01000222.1 GCA_003512875.1 Desulfovibrio sp.
GGAGAATAAAATGAAAGCATTAAGTATGGACGATGTGGATTTGCAAAATAAACGCGTTGTCATCCGCTGCGATTTAAACGTACCTCTTAAAAACGGCGTTATCAAAGGCGATAAAAGGATACGTGCCGTTATTCCGACCATTCGGAAAGCGCTGGATAAAAATTGCGCCGTTATTGTCTTATCCCACCTGGGACGCCCGACCGAAGGCGTTTTTGAAGAAGAATTCAGCCTCGCGCCTGTTGCCAAGCGCCTTGGCGAACTTCTCGGAAAAGAAGTCCGCTTCCATGCCTATGATCCTGAGTTAAAGGTTGAAGCTAAAAACGGCGAAGTCGTATTGCTTGAAAACGTCCGCTTCTTAACGGGTGAAAAGAAAAACAATCCGGAACTCGGAGCAAAATTTGCGTCTTTAGGCGACATTTATGTCATGGACGCTTTCGGTGCCGCCCACAGAGCGCACGCTTCGACAGA
Source organism: Desulfovibrio sp. (assembly GCA_003512875.1). Lineage (GTDB taxonomy): Bacteria > Desulfobacterota > Desulfovibrionia > Desulfovibrionales > Desulfovibrionaceae > Taurinivorans > Taurinivorans muris. The sequence continues at coordinate 469 of DONZ01000222.1, forward strand.
ATCCGCTGTCCGCCAAGCAAAAATCGCTGTCGCCGGACCGCTTATGCTGGCTGAAATGGAAGCTGCGAATAAAATTTTACAGGAACCGAAACGCCCTCTTTACGCCATTGTCGGCGGATCAAAAGTTTCCACGAAAGTCACGGTGCTTGAAAATCTGCTCGGCTTTGTGGACGGGCTCATCGTCGCAGGCGGCATTGCCAACACATTTCTTTTGGCGGAAGGCTACGCCGTCGGAAAATCCCTTGTGGAAGAAGATTTCGTGGAAGAAGCAAAACGCCTTATCAAACTTGCGAAAGACAAGAATGTGGATTTGCCGCTTGCAAAAGATGTTGTCGTGGCAAAAGATTTAAGCACGGCGCAAGATTTGAGAACGTGCCCGATCAAGGATATCAAAGCCGACGAAGCGATTTTCGATATGGGCGAAGAAACCTGCAAGGAATTTGCCAAAGCTCTTGAAAAAGCCAATACCGTTGTTTGGAACGGACCTCTCGGCGTTTTTGAGCAAAGTCCTTTTGACAAGGGAACACGCCTGATTGGCGATATTTTGGCAAAAAGCAAGGCATACACCCTTGTTTGCGGCGGGGACAGCGTTACCGCCGTTGAACAATTCGGCATTCAGGACAAAATGGGGTATTTGTCCACCGGCGGCGGTGCGTTTTTGGAAGTGCTGGAAGGAAAAATCCTTCCCTCCGTTGCCGCCCTTGCTGACCGCGCATAATTAATATTTCTTGCATTTTAAATGATAGAGCCCCTCTCCATTTTTTATGAAAAGGGGCTTTTTTTTACGATATATCAATATATCCCGAACTCTTCCGTATCAAGTTCCTGGGTTGCAAGCAATTTATCATACCACGCATCCCTTTGCATTACCGATTTCAATTTCTGTGCGTATCCTTTGACAACTTCGGTATTCAGCTGCCGAACCGCCGATTGCTTAACCTCTTCACAGAAGACTTTATCTTCAAACTTACTCGCAAGTTCCGCAAGCAGCAATAAATTATGCTTGGAAAAACAAAGGGAAACCGCGCGCTGGCAATAAGCAAGCGCTTCTTCTGTTTTTCCCTGCTTGGTCAAACTTCGGATAAGAATTTGATAGCCGTCATGCCAAAAAGGTTCTTTTAAAAGATATTCCCTGCAAAGCCCGTCAGAATACGAAGATAAGACCGTTTTATTGAATTGCTTTCTTTTTTCTTCAGCCAAACGCGGATAAAATACAAAATCCTTTGTCAGTGCCGGAACATAGCCGTCTTGGGCGTAATATAAATGAGCGTCAGGAATGATATGGGGCTTTCTGGCAAATAGGAGTTTGCTGTTATGCATATCGGCATTCAATCGTCCGGGAGTCTGGCTGGTATGATGATAGACTATGCTTTCAGGCACAACCTGCTGCATGCACTCATGCTCAACATACGTATAACAAAGGTCAATATCTTCCATGCCGTTTTTATAGCCTTCAAAAAATTTTCCGACCGCAAAAAACTGTTCCGTACGGCATAAAAGCACCGCCCCGGTGATGATACGGAACTTCCTCTTCCGCAATACCGCCGGATGTGTCGGCTGAAAATCGGAATAGATATGCCCGACTTGTTGGATAGGCGTTACCGTCACCCCGCAATGCTGCACTGTTCCGTTAGGAAAAAGAAGCAATGGCCCGACCATGCCCACACGCGGATTATCAAGGGCTTTTACCAAAGGCGGCAGCCAGTTTCGCGTCACGACGGTATCATTATTTAAAAATAAGATATATTCATGCCCGTCTTTTCTTGCTTCTTCCGCTCCTTGATTGCAGGCGACGGCGAAACCTAAATTCTCCTGGTTGCGGATATAGGTGAAATGCCCTTCCCCGAATAAGGACCGCCCCATTTTTTCGGCATGAGTGGCGGTTTTATCCGTGGAAGCGTTATCAACCAAATAAACATGAATATCGGCAAGCTGCGTATGTTTCACAAGGGACTGCAAACAAGGAAAGGTCATTTTCTCCCATAAGTTCCAAACAGGTATCACGATACCGATTCCCATAATCCCTCCCTAATTGAAATCAGCAAGCAGAGCTCTCAAATCAAATTCACCGAATTGATATTGTTTGCATTCGGTTCGAAGCCTTGCCATCGCGTCATGAAGATGCGGAGAAGCAACCCCATGATAAATGGAAGTGTACACCTCCAAAAGAGCCGCCAAAGAATCACAGGCTTTAATCAGCTTTCCGTCTTTGCCGTTATACCTGTCTTCATTGAATTCCTGCATTTGACCGTATTCGTCCAATGTATGCACAATGCCGAGCTCGTCTTGATATTGCTCTAAAAATTCCGAACTGTACCCCACCCCCAAATAATAAGACAGACAGTTGACAATATCCTCGTAACCGGCGCTGCGAAGCGGGTCCAAAATACGCCTTTCCAATTCGTCCTTTTCATATTGGTGAATGATTTCAGGCAGTTCTTTAACAGATTTTTTAACCGGATTGATGATGTCACGCGTCAAAAGTTCCGGCAAATCATGGAAAAGCCCGCAAAAAAAGTTGTTGACAGCCCTAGCCTTTGAAAGACCCTGTTCAATGGACATCATATAAGCGATAAGCCCCACAATGAACATATGTCCGAGCACGGAAGTTTCAGGAACACGCGCAGTCTGCGACCAACGGATCTGAAACCTGAGCTGCCCGCACAAATTGGCGACACGGGCAAAAGGATTGCCTGCATTGTTCAATAAGTCGGAAACGCCCTGCACATCTTTCATGGATTGAAGCTGTTCCGTAAAAGACAAATCAATATCCCGAAGTTCCTCGTCAAAAAAATTCAAAGAACGGATCAAATTAAATTCCCATTTCGAAGCGAACAAATGCGAAGCCGTCAAAATCCTTTTTGCCGGGTTGTTGTCCTGAAAATCCAGCGCGTCCGTGTGATACGCGACAAAACGCTTCCAAAAATCCTCATTGATGGGTTTGACAAGCGGTTCAAGTTCCGCAAAAACCCAATTCGTCAGCTGTTCGAAATGTTCCCTGTTTTCCCTGATCTGATAAAAAACAGGCGGTTTGATATCGGTAATGACAAGGCGGTACATATAATCAAAAATACAGCCTTCGATAATTTCAACTCCGAGTTCCAAAGCGATATCGTCTTCCAAGTCGCGGGATTTCAATTTATAGAGCAAAAAAGCCGTTATCATTTTATGGGCTTGCTTATCGACTTCATAAAGCTCCACGGGACGGAGCTTATCATTCCAACGGCGCATGAGCGAACCGGAAAAAATGAATTGTAAAAAACTTTTGCGTATTTTTGTCATGGTTACCTCACGCACAAATATTAAAATAAGCCTGAAAAATAAGCAAGAATAAAAAAATTTTTTTTATCAAAAAAAAGCGTGCTTTTTTTTAAAAAATAAGGTATAAATATTCTTGTTTTTATTTCTGCCATCCCGTTACTCGCAGATTTAAAAGACACACTCCTTTTAAACCATGTGGAATAAGCTAAAAAAATTGTTTTTTTAGTTTCTTTTTTATTGACATACAGTCAAAAAAAACCTATTAATCCATCTTTGCGATAAAAGCGAGACAGGAGAGATATACATGAAAACTTATAGCCCAACTCCAGAAAGCATTGATCGTCAATGGTTTTTGGTTGACGCACAAGATCAAATTCTCGGACGTTTAGCATCTCAAATTGCTCACCGTTTACGCGGCAAACACAAACCGGAATTTGCTCCTCACATGGACAACGGCGATTTTATCGTTGTTGTGAATTGTGAAAAAATTAAAGTTACAGGTAATAAGCTTCAAAAGAAAAATTACTATCACCATACCGGTTATGTCGGTAATTTAAAATCTATTACCTTAGAAAAACAATTGCAACAAAAACCGGAAGAAGTGCTCCGTGCCGCTGTTCGTGGTATGCTTCCAAAAAACAGACTCGGCCGTGCGATGCTTAAAAAATTAAAAATTTATGCCGGTGCTGAGCACCCTCATCAAGCTCAAGAACCTAAGACCTTGACTTTTGAACGCTAGGAGTAAGCATGTCAACTCAATTTGATTACGGTACTGGCCGTCGTAAAACCGCTACTGCTCGTACCCGTTTGTATGCAGGAAGCGGCAATATTGAAATCAACGGCCGCCCAATGGAACAATATTTTCCACGCAAGACTTTGCAAATGATCATCCGTCAACCATTAGTCCTCACTAAAAATACGGAACGTTTTGACATTAAGGTTAACGTTCAAGGCGGCGGACAAGCAGGTCAGGCAGCTGCGGTGCGTCACGGCATTTCCCGTGCGTTATTGCAGGCAGATGCAGAACTTCGCGGCATTTTGAAACGTGCAGGGTTCCTGACTCGCGACGCACGTAAGAAAGAACGTAAAAAATACGGTTTGGCTGCTGCCCGCGCCCGGTACCAATATTCAAAACGTTAATACTTTCTTTCTCCGGTCCGCATTTCAATGCCCCTTTTTCAGGGGCATTTTATGCCATAATTCATAGGTAGCGTTAACAATGTCCGCAAATCAAGTTGTTCAAGCCAAAGACACCCGTCCATGCATAACCGTTATCGGCATGGCAGGAGCAGGCAAAAGCACGGTGGGCAAAATGTTGGCACTTTCTTTAAATTGGGCATTTGTCGATACTGACCATATCATTGAAGCGACCTATGCGACGAGATTGCAGGATGTAGCGGATAAACTCACAAAAGACGAGTTTTTGGATACAGAAGCTTCAATAGTGCAAAGTATTTTTTTCAACAGAACCGTTATTGCGACGGGAGGCTCCGTGGTTTATCGTGAAAAAACCATGGAACACCTTGCAAAGCTTGGTATCATAGTATACCTGAACGTTGATTTGAATCTTATTTTGGAAAGGATAGCGAAAAATCCGGAACGGGGTTTGGCTATCGCCCCCGGGCAAACCATAGAAGATTTATTTCATGAAAGAGAGCTGCTTTATAAGAAATACGCGAACATCACTTTAGATGCGAAAACCATGTCGCCTAAGGAATGCGCACAAAAGCTTATGAAAATGCTTCCGGAAAATTTTCTGTAATCTTTCAGAGCGAACGTTGCGAGAATAACGCTTGCATAGTATCGGATAACGGTTTATACTTGTCTTATCAATAATGAGGAGAAGAGCATGAAAGACGGCATACATCCAAAAGTTTATAAAGCAAAAATCCAATGTGCCTGCGGTTTTGAAGTTGAAGCGCTTTCTACCAAAGGTGAAGCAGTTCACACGGAAATTTGCTCCAACTGCCACCCATTCTATACCGGTAAGCAACGTTTTGTTGATACCGCCGGCAGAATTGACCGTTTCCGTAAAAAATACGCTAAATTTGAAAATAAATAATTTCGTTTTATACGGATATATGAATTGCCTCCTTGGTTTTATCCAAGGAGGTCTTTTTAATTGAAGCGACATTATTCTTCTTTAACTTTTCCATACCTTATGATGAAACTTTTTCTTTTCCTATTCGCAATGTTTTACAAATTCACCACCCATATCGGCGGGCAAGCCGTCATGGGCGGACTTATCATGCGCAATTATGAGCGCTATGTACTTGCAGTACGAAACAGCGGCAATGAAATTGTCGTCGAGCGGCATACGTGGTATTCCCTTTCAAAACATCCCGTACTTCGGAAAACCTTTATCCGCGGCTTCCCGATTTTACTGGAAACGCTCATCAACGGCATAAAAGCTCTCAACCGTTCTGCGGAACTCATTGAAAGCACCCCCAAAAAAAACACGTTCATGCAAACGTTTTTCAGCCTTGTTTCGGCTATATTGCTGGCGGTTCTGCTCTTCGTGATCATTCCCCATTTTTTTGCTTTCGCCATGGAACACATAGGGCTTGGAGGTTCGATAGACAGCCTTTCATTCCATATTTGGGACGGACTATTCAAAATTTTTCTTTTTTTGGGATATATTTATTTGATTTCGTTTATTCCGGAAATAAAAGCCGTTTTGCAATACCACGGCGCAGAACACAAAGTTATTTCCTGCTATGAGAACGAACTCACGGTCTGTGCGGAAAATGCCAAACGGTGCACACGCCTGCACCCCCGCTGCGGCACAAGTTTCATTTTATTCGTTCTGCTTCTCGCCATTATCGTTCACAGCATTTTCGTACCCCTTATTTTGTTCTTTCCTCTTTTGAAAAATAGTGCTATCATGCACAGCGTTGTTATTCTTTTCAAGATTATTCTGATTATTCCAATCAGCGCTTTCGCTTATGAACTAATCCGAGCTTCCGCCAAAAGAACAGCAAATATTTTCCTGAAAATCCTTTCTGTTCCGGGTTTGGCCCTGCAAATTTTGACGACAAGGGAACCAAGCATGGAACAGCTTGAAGTCGCAGTTATTGCATTAAAGGAAGTCTTACAGGACAATCCGCAAAACTTTATAACAGCACCATACAGAATTATTGAAAATAAAGGATAAACCATGTTTGAAAAATTAGAAGCCTTGGAAAAACAATATCTTGAATTTGAAAAACAATTGGCAGAACCGGATATTTTTGAAGATCAGGAAAAGTACCGCAAAATCACCAAAGCCCATGCGGATTTGGATGATATCGTCCATCTTTTCAGAAAATACAAAGCGGCGAAACAGCAATATGAAGATAATAAGGAACTCATGCACGACAGCGACCCGGAAATAAAAAGCATGGCGGAAGAAGAAAACGCTTTGCTCCATGCCGAATTTCCCGCAATGGAACAGGAACTGCGTGTCATGCTCCTTCCTCCGGATCCCCTGGATGAAAAAAATATTGTTCTGGAAATTCGGGCCGGTACCGGCGGCGAAGAAGCCGCTCTTTTTGCCGGCGATTTATTCAGGATGTACAGCCGTTATGCTGAACGCATGAACTGGAAGGTGGAAATCATGAGTGAAAACCCGACCGACAACGGCGGATATAAGGAATTAATCGCTCTCATCACGGGAAACCGCGTTTACAGCCGTTTGAGATATGAATCAGGAACGCACCGCGTGCAGCGTGTTCCCGCCACGGAATCACAAGGCAGAATACATACTTCTGCCGCAACAGTCGCCGTCATGCCGGAAGCGGAAGAAGTCGATGTGGATATCCGCCCGGAAGATTTGCGGATTGACGTATACCGCGCGTCAGGCGCAGGCGGTCAGCACGTCAACAAAACAGAATCAGCCGTCCGCATAACCCATATCCCGACCGGCACTGTCGTCACCTGCCAAGATGAAAAATCACAGCACAAAAACAAAGCGCGCGCAATGAAAGTGCTCGCTTCCCGCAT
>DONZ01000245.1:0-4633 GCA_003512875.1 Desulfovibrio sp.
CGCTCATCTTAATGTCAGCAAACCCACCATTGTTAAGACTTTTAAGCAGCTCATTGACACAGGCATTCTTATCAAAATCAAAAACAAAGTCTATAAGATTCACCCTGATTTAGATCAAAATGCTAAAAATAACGCCCTAAAAGATTCTAACTCTTGACTTAAAACAAAGTTTTTAATACAATCAGCGTTTTATTTCATCTATGCAATCTCTTAAGATTTAGAATCTAATTTTGCAACTTCCTAATTTCTTAACAAAATTCTTTAAGGACATTTATGGCAGAACACAAACGAACTCACACGCCTGTGGAAGGCTATCAGTTAGAAGAACTCCGCACAAAAAGCATTAAACAACTTATTAGCATCGCCGAAGAAGTCAAGGTTGAAAATCCTAGCGATTATCGCCGACAAGATCTCATCTTTGAGATTCTAAAAAATCAAGTCAATCAAGGCGGATATATTCTCTTTTCTGGAATCTTAGAAATCACAAATGAAGGCTATGGCTTTTTGCGCGCTCTCACAGAAAGCCTTGCAGATTCTCAAAATGACACTTATGTTTCACAATCTCAAATCCGCCGCTTCGCCCTGCGGAATGGCGATATTGTAACCGGGCAGGTGCGCGCCCCAAAAGATCAGGAGCGATATTATGCACTTCTAAAGATTGAAGCCATTAACTATATGTCGCTTGAAGAGAACAAAAACCGCCCCCTTTTTGATAATCTCACCCCCCTATTCCCACAGCAACAGCTCAAGCTTGAATATGAATCTAGCAAAGTTACAGGTAGAATGCTAGATCTCTTTAGCCCCATAGGCAAAGGGCAGAGAGCGCTTATTGTAGCTCCACCTCGCACGGGAAAAACCGAGCTTATGAAAGAGTTAGCCCACGGCATTGCGAAAAATCACCCTGAAGTTGAGCTTATGGTTTTACTTGTTGATGAGCGACCCGAAGAAGTAACTGATATGGAGCGAAGCGTGAAAGGGCAGGTGTTTAGCTCTACTTTTGATATGCCAGCAACAAATCATATCCGCGTAGCTGATTTAGTTATTGAATCTGCCAAGCGAAAGGTTGAAATGGGTAAAGATGTGGTGATTTTGCTAGATTCTATCACGCGTCTTGCTCGTGCGTATAATGCCGCTACACCTTCAAGTGGTAAGGTGCTAAGCGGTGGGGTTGATGCCAATGCCCTGCATAAGCCTAAGCGATTTTTTGGTGCAGCTAGAAATATAGAGCAAGGCGGAAGCCTTACCATCATCGCCACAGCCCTTATTGAGACAGGCTCTAGAATGGACGAAGTGATTTTTGAAGAATTTAAAGGCACCGGCAATATGGATATCTATCTTGACCGCCATTTGGCTGAAAAACGGGTCTTTCCGGCAATTGACATCAATAAGACCGGTACTCGGAAAGAAGATTTGCTCCTTTCCGAAGAAAATCTTAATCGGATTTGGATATTGAGAAAAATTCTGGCGCCGATGTCCTCCATCGACAGTATGGAATTTTTGCTTGATAAAATGCGCGGGACCAAAAATAACAAAGACTTTCTCAATGGAATGAGCAAATAAGACAATATGAGCAATAACCAAGAAAATAACGAGAATACGTCTAAAAAAACAAAAATAAAAGCCAAACAGTTTGAAAATCTTTTTGAAGAATTAAAACTTGAAAAATCAGGCATAATTCATAAAATATTCGCACCCGTCATAAAAATATTCAAACCTGTTTTTTCCAAGCTTGCTTTCCTTAAAAAGAAAAAAATTTGGATACCGCTTCTTGTTTTTCATATTCTCTTATTTTCCGGCATAGGCATTTTCAGCTATTATCAATCAATAAAAAATTACAGAGCCGATTATATTCTCAGCTCTCTGCAAAATTCATTAATCAATAACGACCCTGTTCTTTTTAATGAAATTATCGATTTTTCAGATTTTTCCACACATTTTATCAATGATTTCATTAAATTAATTCAGGGATACAAATATGTGTATACGCAAATCGGTGAAATTCCCTCCACGAAAACCATAGAAGACAATATTTCCTTATTATTCCTGGATATTTTTAAAGGAAATGAATATAAGAACGATTTCATCAATAAAACCCGGTTCATTCCCCAAAATATCAGCCAGCTCCTGAAAGAAGCGAATTTTAAAATATCCAAAGACGATAAGACAAAAACGTACACAATCACCACGACGATTTTTGACGAATATTGGCAAAGCATCCCTATCAGGCTTGAACTGCAAAAAACAGATGAAGGGCTTAAAATCATAAAATTAGCCAATCTCGACGAAATATTGCAAACGTACAATTATCTGCTCTCGAAACGCCATAATCAGGAACAGAATTTCAATACCTTAAAAGACCGTAAAGAACGTTACAACATCGTAAGATACTTGCCAAATTCCAAATGTACGGCAAAATTGACCAAAAACCGTGAAAAAGACATGCTTTTTATTTCTTATAGCGCTGATCCGAATTTTCTTTCGGAAAATCTTGTTTCTTATGCCGTAACTATCACTGTCAGCAATGACGAAGGATTGAATATTTTAGAGCAAACGTTTAAAAACAATACGATAGTTACTCCGGACAGCGGCGTTCAAACGGCTTGGCAGATTCCCCTCACCGCAGAACAGCTTGAACAGCTCTCGGCAGCCAATGCCGTACTTTGTGAAGCAACGCCTTCCATGATCAATGCGGAAAACGGAGATTACTTCGACGTTAGAAAAAAGTAATTGCCAGTTTTTAAATTTAACCGTATAATTACGTATGATTTTTTCTAAGGAGAAAATATGGCTCGTTCAATACATTTAGCACTTCATATTCACAAAGACCCTGCCGCCATGGCGGAACGCGTTGCACACCATTTGGTACAAATTTGTGAAGAAGCAATCGAAGAAAGAGGTATTTTCACTCTTGCGCTCTCAGGCGGCACCACGCCTATCCCTCTTTTCAGGCTTTTAGCGGAAAATGACTGGGCGGAACGCCTGCCATGGGAAAAAATCATGATTTATTGGGGCGATGAATACTGCGTTCATCCTGACGACCCCAAAAGCAATTACGGCATTGCCAGACGCGAACTTTTGTCAAAAGTACCCGCAACTCGTTTTTACAGAATGAAAGGTGAAGGCAATCCGGTAGAATCCGCACTTGCGTATGAAAATTTAATTAAGGAACATTTCCGCCTAGCCCCCGGAGAATTTCCAAAATTCGACTGTATTTTGTTAGGGCTTGGCGACGACGGACACACCGCATCCCTTTTCCCCGGAGAATACGCCATTCAAGAAAAAGAGCGCATTGTTATCGACCAATACGTGCGCAGCAGAAATGCGGATAGGATTACACTGACACTTCCTGTTTTAAATAATGCCCGCTGCTGTTTATTCATGGTCACCGGCAAAGAAAAGCATGACGCTTTAAGCAAAACCCTCAATCTTTTAAGCGAACCGGAACTTCCCGCTCAATTCGTACGTCCCACCGGCGGGGACTTGATTTGGGTTGTTGATGAAAGCGCCGCCCTTGGCATTGATAAATAGTGACAATTCAATTTATCATTTTTATAATTACCAATCGAATATAGGAAAAAAGCATGGATATAAAGGAAATCGATATCTTAGGTGATGATATTGACAACCACTGGTATTATAAGTCAAAGGCTTTGGCTGTTTCCAAAGTTTTACAGCCCTATAAGAAAGATACGATTTTTGACATAGGAGCAGGTTCCGCTTTTTTCTCTAAATACCTTATCAAAAATTCAGGGGTAAAAGAATCTTGGTGCGTCGACATAGCGTACGATTCCGAATATGACGAACAGTATGCCGAAGGACTTATCCATTATAGAGAGGAATGTCCGGAAGTTGAACCTGATTTGACTTTATTTGTCGACGTACTCGAACATATTGACGATGATGCGGCATTTCTGAAAAGTTATGTGGAAAAAGCACCGAAAGGAAGCTATTTCTTCATATCCGTTCCCGCATTCAAGTTTTTATGGAGCCAGCACGATGTTTTTCTTGGACATAAACGGCGCTATACGTTAAAAAACTTAGAAAATCTTGTTGAAAATTCTTCTCTTTGTCCTGTGAACAGTTTTTATTATTTTGGTTCCGTTTTTCCTTTAGCCGTACTAACCCGTATGGCTGACAACCTCTTTTCAAAAAAAGACACTCCTAAATCCCAATTGCAGCGCCATTCAAAATTTGTAAATTCCTTTTTGTCTTTTCTTTGCACTCAAGAAACAAAAATTATGCAAAAAAATCGTTTCTTCGGTCTTTCCGCCATGTGTATCGCGTATAAAAAAGACTAGAACATTTCAGCATAGCATGCATATTTTTTATGGCTCTTAACCACTATCTTTTTCAAGATTATGGTTAATAATTCAGAAATGAAAATCTTGTAGATTTTATGGAACAAATTTACTTTAAAAACAAAAAATGATGGTCTAGCCCCTTTTGTATTTTTTGAGGAATTATAGCTCTGCTGTCGATCCGTAAAGCTCGTAAACTAGCTGACGGCTATTGCACCCCCTAAACGCAAACCCGTTATAGGCAAAGTCTGTAACGGCGTTGTTTTATTATCTGATTTTATCAATATTGTCATGTAATATTAAAACGTTTTGAAAACTTTCACGGGGAAAACTTT
>DONZ01000245.1:4958-11739 GCA_003512875.1 Desulfovibrio sp.
AAAGTTTTCCCCGTGAAAGTTTAAATTTTGTATCTGTAATTCTAGATGCTAGAAAGATGTGTTATCTGTCTGAATTTTTTCGTTCCTCCGGCTTAGCCAGTGTTTTTCTACACTGAAGCGACAAAAAAATCCCTCAAAAAAAGGGGCAACTTCCTATGCTTCGTTATTTTTAATCGAAGCCGCAATAAAATCTCTGAATAAAGGGTGTGCTTTCATTGGATTGGATTTGAATTCCGGATGGAACTGACAGCCGACAAACCATGGGTGATTTGCAATTTCCACAATTTCCATAAGTTCGTCATCAGGTGACGTTCCACTAAAAATAAGACCTTTTTCTTCAAGTATCGCTTTAAACTTATTGTTAAATTCGTAACGGTGGCGGTGTCTTTCAAAAATTTCATCCGCCTTGTAGGCATCATATGCCTTAGTGCCTTTTTTCAATTTGCAGGGGTACGCGCCAAGACGCATGGTTCCGCCCTTATCGCTTGTGCAATCGCGGATTTCACGTTTATTTGTTCTAAAATCAAACCATTCTTTAATCAAATAAATAACATTGTTTTCGCAATCAGGCACAAATTCTTCAGAATTGGCATCGGATATTCCGGCAACATTACGTGAAAATTCCATAACGGCGCATTGCATGCCCAAACAAATTCCGAAAAACGGAATCTTGTTTTCACGTGCATAGCGTATCGCCTCAATTTTTCCCTCAACACCTCTATACCCAAATCCACCGGGAACCAAAACACCGTTACAACCCGCAAGCATATCCGCGACATTGTCTTTGCTTATTTCTTCGGAATTCACATAACGCAGCTGGACTGTTGCAAAATTGGCAACGCCGGCATGAATAAGCGCTTCATGCAAGCTTTTATATGCCTCTTTCAAATCAACATATTTTCCGACAATCCCGATAGTTACAGTATGTTTTGGATTGTTGAAATCAGCGATCAGCTTGCGCCAAGGGTCAAGTTTCGGATTTCCCGCATTGAGCTGCAGCATGATTACAACTTTTTGGTCAAATCCTTCCTCATAAAATTTTAAAGGAACTTCATAAACATTTTTGACGTCAACAGAAGAAAAAACCGCTCCTTCTTCAACATTGCAGAAAAGGGAAATCTTGCGCTTCAATTCTGTCGGGATTGTTTCCTCACAGCGGCAAAGAACAATATCAGGCTGTACCCCAATGGAAAGAAGCTCTTTTACGCTGTGCTGGGTCGGTTTCGTCTTATATTCGCCGGCGGCGCGAAGGTAAGGAACCAAAGTCAAATGGATATTCAGGCAATTGTTCCTGCCAAGTTCGGAGCGAAGCTGGCGCATAGCTTCCAAAAACGGCAAACTTTCAATATCGCCGACAGTACCGCCGATTTCAATAATAGCGACATCCGGAGCGTCTTCAGGACTTGCGTCCGCAGCCAAACTCAGCATACAGCGTTTGATTTCATCGGTAATATGCGGAATGACCTGCACGGTTCCTCCGAGATAATCGCCGCGGCGTTCCTTATTCAAAACAGTGTAATAAACACGTCCTGCCGAAGTGCTGTTTCTTTTGGACAGTGAAATGCCGAGATAGCGTTCATAATGCCCTAAATCAAGATCGGTTTCCGCACCGTCGTCAGTGACATACACTTCCCCATGCTGAAAAGGGTTCATTGTTCCGGGGTCGACATTAATATATGGATCAAGCTTTTGAATAGTAACTTTAAGCCCTCTGGCTTTGAGCAATGCTCCTAAAGAAGCTGCTGCAAGACCTTTACCTAAAGAAGATAAAACACCGCCGGTTACAAAAATAAACTTGGTTTTCATGCTGACCTCAATAAAAGTTATTACTCAAATAAGAAAGAAAGCCAAAAACGAACAAAAATTTTTTCTTTTTATCACGCATTGACCTTTTATTATTTCGCTACTATACTATATTTTCAAAAGAAGAAAAGAAAATTTTTTTAATAAAAAAATCTAAATTAAAACAAATAGTTTTATTAAAAAACATAATGGAGCTAAAATGGCAACTGTAAAAGCGCTTGTTTTAACCGGGTACGGCACAAATTCACATAAGGAAACCGCATATGCCGTCCGTCAGGCCGGTGCCGATGAAGCGGATATCGTACATTTTTCAGATATTGTTTCCGGTGCGGTAAAATTAAACGATTATCAATTTCTTCTTTTTCCCGGTGGCTTTTTAGACGGCGACGATTTAGGCGCAGCACATGCCGCCGCCCAACGCTGGCTTTATTTAAAAGACAGCGAAGAAAAACCGCTTCTTGAGCATTTAAACAAATTCCTTGATGACGGCAAATTAATTATGGGAATTTGCAACGGATTTCAATTGCTTGTCAAACTCGGAATTTTGCCCTGCCTTGACAATAAACGTTTTGAACGCCAAGTTTCCTTAACCCATAATCTTTCCGCCCGCTATGAAGACAGATGGGTGGAATTGAAAGCCAATCCCAAAAGCCCCTGCATTTTCACACAAGGAATTGATTTGCTGCAAGTTCCGGTTCGCCATGGTGAGGGAAGAATTGTCATGCCTGATGAAGCAACCCTCGACCGTTTGGAACAAGAGAATTTGATTTGCCTGCAATATACAAATCCCAATACAAGTGAAATTACGCAAGAATATCCTTACAATCCGAACGGTTCACCTAAAGCGATCGCCGGTCTGACAGACCCCACAGGACGTGTTCTCGGACTCATGCCGCATCCCGAAGCGTTCAACCATAGCACGAACCACCCTCATTGGGCGAACAGCAACGATAAAAAAACAAGGACGTTGGGAACGGTTATTTTCGAAAACGCAATCAACTATCTAAAAAAATAATATTTTCTTAAAAAATGTTATGAAGTTATTTGATATACTTTGATATACGTAGAAATATTCCTGACATATTCATAATCATAATCATAACATCGAACAAAAAAGACAAGCAAAAAGTCCCTCGCACCATGAGGGACTTTTTGTTTGTCCGCTTTTCATGTTTTTTTAATTTTCATTCTCACTTTCATCTGTATCGTCATAATTAAATTCCAGAGAAAAAATTTCCCAACTGGCGATAAACAGCGTCGCAATAAGCGGCCCGACAACAAAACCGTTCATGCCATATATGACAAAACCTCCCAAAGTGGATAACAAAATAAGATAATCCGGCAGCTTCGTATCACGCCCGACTAAAACAGGACGTAAAATATTATCCATCAACCCAATAACGACAGCGCCGAAAAAGAGCAGGATAAAACCTTTTAAAACCGCGCCCACGGCAAAGAAATAAATACAGACGGGAAGCCAGACAATACTGGCTCCGACCATGGGAATAAGGGAAAACAAGGTCATAACGACCCCCCACAGCAAGGCGGAACTCACACCTAAAAAATAAAAAACAAGCCCTCCCAGCGTTCCCTGCACAATGGCAACAATCAAACTTCCCTTGATAGTCGCGCTTGTCACTTCGGTAAACTTTGCAAAAAACAGCTGTTCTCGCTTATAGCCGAGGGGCAATGCTTTATGCAGTTTCATGACAAGCATTTTGCTGTCGCGCATTATGTAAAATGCAACATAAAGCATAATGGCAACCTGCATGATGAAAGAAAGCGTTCCTTGTCCGAGATGTACTGTTTGCTGAGCGACAAAACCGCTTACTCTTAAAGCGAATGAACTGATTTTTTCTTTTACCTGCGCAGGGTCGAGATTTAATTGATTAAAAATATCCTGTATGAAAGGATACGCCTTTTGAATTTCATCAAAATAATAGGCAGGATTAATTGTGCCGGAACTCAATGAAGCATAAATTTTAACGCATTCCGCTATTACGGAACTGATAATGAACAAAAACGGCAAGACAACAATCATGGTGCAGCAAAACAATGTGCACAATGTGGCGGTGTTTTTCCATTTAATACGGCGGCTGAAAAAATTTTGCACGGGAGCGAAAACAATAGCCAAAGCGACAGCCCAAAAAATCGCTCCCAAAAAAGGCATTAACAGGGCGAAAAAAAGCAAACTTACAAAAATAAGGAAAACTAAAAATGAACGGAACTCGAAAACACGCTGCATAATGATTTCAGTACGACCTCGATTTATGGAATGTTTTACAAAATATTTCCTTCAAGAGAAATTGTTTTTACAATTAAAGAAGTATCTGCTCCGCTAAGCTCCAGTGCGTTTTTGAGCATGGTTTCCAATTTGGAACAGCAAGGGACAGCCATTTTTACAAGCAAAATGCTTTCGACTGAATTTATTTTTAAAATTTCAGCCAGTTTTTCAGTATAATCTTCAACTGCAAATTTTGGACAGCCAATCAGCGTTATTCTTCCTTGGATAAATTCGCTGTGAAAATTTCCATACGCAAACGCAGTGCAGTCTGCGGCAATCAACAAATCAGCTTCTTTTAAAAATTCGGAATTTGAATTGACAAGGCTGATTTTCAAAGGCCATTGCGATAATTTCGAATGAATTTGTGACGGGTTCAAAATCTTATTTTTTAATTCACTTATGGTATTGCCCGGAGAATTGCCGTTTTTTTGATTTTTAAAGTGCGAAAACAAAATCGCTTCATTAAACGGCAAGGCTTCCCTCTCGATAAAGCTTATCGCCCCCATCGGACACACCGGCAAACAACTGCCGAGTCCGTCACAATAATCGTCACGGACGAGCTTCGCCTTTCCGTTTTCAAGAACAAGCGCTCCCTCGTGGCAGGCATTTATGCAAAGTCCGCATCCGTTGCATTTATTTTCATTGATTTCTATTATTTGCCTTTTCATAGCTTCTCCGATTTTAAAAAAAATTTCATAGCTGCAAGAAAATACATTTGACTATACTTCCGTTTTATGAAAAAAAACAAAAATATTTATCGAAACTAACAGCATATGCTTTACCCGACAACGAACAACAAAATCACGCGTTGAGGGGAAAGCATACCTTAAAAACATAACCGATGATATAAAAAAGGTCAACATGGAAAACTTAATGCTTTTCTTCATTATTCTTGCGGTCTCAAGCACTTTTATCGCATTATGCAGCCTTATTGCGCCGCGCTGCACAGCTTTTTTCATGAAAAAACCGACAACAGGCAAAGCCCTTGCATTTTGGTTTGTCCTTTCTTTAATAAGCAGCTGCATGGTCGCTTATCTGCGTACGCAAGTATAAGAATGAAATGGTTTTCGCACAGAATTTTCGCCATCGGCGTAGCTGCAATGTGCAAATTCGACATATCGGGAATAGCCTCGTGTTTTCTAGGCTCGACAATTCCGGACAGTATTGATTTTTTTCTGACGAAACTTGGTTTCAGCTTCAATAAAATCCATAGGAAACACAGCCATGCATGGATATGGTATGCTGTTTCTCTGCTTCTTGTTTATGCGGTCATCATCCCCCGCATGCAAAAGGACTTTCAGGAATTAATGGAATACGAAGAGATTATCCCCGCCTTCTTCATAGGGATTTTTTCACATATTTTTCTTGATATGTTAACCGTGAAAGGAGTTCCGCGTTTTATCAATCCCGACAAGAAATTCGCCGTGAAGCTTGTCCGGACCAATACCTATTCGGAATATATTTTCATTTTTACGTTTTTTGTCACGGCATGTTTCTATTTATATTTAACCGAAAATCAGTATCTTACCGTATTTATTGATTTTGTTTATAACCAACTGTAAAAAGATTTATTTTTTCGTCATCCTGTGAACCCGATAACGCAAAGCGACAATTTCCAAAAATTGTGCCAAATCCTCACTGATCACACGCATAATGATTTTAAAATCGGTGTCGAATTCTTTGGGACTTGCTGAAGCTAAACATAATACCGCCGCAATATTTTTTTCAACGCGGACAGGAATGCAGACCGTGGCGGAAAAAAGCGGCAATCCGTCATTTTTTGAATACAAAGGCAAACTGCGGTTATTTTCTTTTCCGTCGTTTTGAATCATTTCTTCATTTTTATACACCCAGCCCACAAGTCCGCCGCCGAAGCCGAATTCCTTATTCATTGTAATCGCAGGAAACTCCCCGTCTATATAATAATGGTCCTTTTTATCGGACAAAGAGGTAAAAGCGACATATTCAAAGCCCAAGGAAGAAGACAGCAGCTGCAAAAGCTTTCTTAAATACGGCGACCAGCCGTTATAATTTTTTTTCAAATCGGCAAGCTGTTCCAACAGCTGAAAATAATCTTCAGCCGTATGGATTTGCATGCTGTTGTTAACAATCGTAAAAAGCTGAGGTAAAATCTTTCCGTACAAATCCAGCAGTTTTTGCTGGTTTTCGGAAAAAAAATTCGCTTTTTTGCTGTCCAGGCACAAAGCGCCGTTTCCTGCGATGAACGTTCCCATGAAAGAATGAATGGAATCTTCGGTATCATCAAGATAATATCCTAAATTCGCCTGATTTTCTTCAGGAATTTGATATAATAAAGGCTGTTTGTTTTTTAAAATCCACCCCACCAAACCTTTGCCTTGAGCAAGCTGCGCGTTCTGATTTACGGACTTGTCGCTCATACTGAAAAAAGAAACCAATTTCGCCGCGCTGTTTTCGCTTTCGGGCATGAACAACAAAACAGAATGCGCGTCGAACGTGCTTGCGATCAACGCTAAAAAATTATCAAAAATACCGCTTTTATCAAAAAAAATATTTGTATTTTCCATATGGACAACCTTTCTCCCGTTCATTACGATATAGCAAGAAACGCCTTGGTTAATCAATAGAAAAACACTAAAAAAAATTCATTTTTCAAGAAATTTTGACTGGATAAATTTGCAAAATTACGATACTATGAAGTCAGGAATTTTCAAG
>DONZ01000143.1 GCA_003512875.1 Desulfovibrio sp.
CAGGTCCGAGCTGGATTTGCGTTCCGGGGAAACGCTCAAAAGGAATGACCGCTTCTTTTACCGCGCTGTACATAAGTTTCGGTTCTTCCGTGAAATTCACATCCTTCAAAGAAAGCCCCGTCATGATTTTTGCCGCAATGCCCGCGACATTGCGTCCTGTCGCCTTTGAAACGAAAGGCACGGTCCTTGACGCCCGCGGATTTGCTTCAATGACGTACACGCTGCCCTTGTAAAGAGCCATCTGAATGTTCAGTAAGCCCACAGTATGCAAGGCTTTGCCGAGTTTATGGGTATAAGAACGGATAATACCTTTCACTTCGTCGCTCAGCGTATGGGTCGGGATAGAGCAGCAGGAATCGCCCGAATGGATGCCCGCTTGTTCGATATGTTCCATAATGGCGGCAATGGTCACCTTATCGCCGTCAACAACGGCATCGACATCTATTTCAATGGCTTCTTCAAGGAATTTATCCACCAAAATAGGAGTATTGACGCTCAGATACAAACCGGTTGATTTATCCTCAATATATTCAATAAGTTCCTGTTCATTATGAATGATACGCATTGCGCGACCGCCGAGCACAAAGGACGGACGCACCATGACCGGATACCCGATTGTTTCCGCAAGCCTGCAGGCTGTTTCAAGGTCGACAGCCATACCGCTGGCGGGCTGCAAAATATCCAAATCCTCAATCAAGGCGCTGAAATCCTCACGGTCTTCCGCAAGAGCGATATCCTGAGGCTTCGTGCCGATAATGGGAACGCCCGCTTCCTGCAATGCCATGGCGATATTGAGCGGAGTCTGTCCGCCGAACTGCACAATCACCCCGTCTGGCTTTTCAGCGTGGCAAACGGCAAGCACGTCTTCCGTCGTCACCGGCTCGAAATACAAGGTATCAGCCGTATCATAGTCAGTGGAAACCGTTTCGGGGTTCGAGTTGATCATAATGGTTTTTATGCCGAGTTCACGCAGGGAAAAACACGCCTGCACGCAGCAATAGTCAAATTCCAATCCTTGCCCGATACGGTTCGGACCGCCGCCGATGATAACGACTTTGCGCGCAAAACCGCGTGTTGCGGCGCCCACATGGGCTGTATGCAGCGGATCGGGAGAAACCGCATCGTACGTTGAATAAAAATAAGGCGTATGGGCTTCAAATTCCCCTGCACAGGTATCAACAGTATGAAAAACGGGCTCGACGGCATTAATCTCGCGCAAAGAGCGGATATCTGTTTCACGCACTGTTTTCGCAAGGCTTTCGGAGCAAAGGTTCGCAATGCGGGTGTCGCTGAAACCTTGCGCTTTATAATGACGCAGTTTCTTTGCGAAAGCGGCATCGGCGGCTTTACTGTTCACCGCCTTTTCTATTTCATGGCAAAAATCTTGGCGTATGGAATTTTCATCATCCAAAATACGTTTGATCTGCAGCAGGAACCAAGGGTCAATGCCGGTAATCTCATTCAATTCCTCAACTGTCAAACCAAGCTGCATGCCTTCGTAAACAAGCAAAACCCTGTCAGGACGGCGAAGATACAATTTTTCCCGTATCCATTCGCGGCGGGCGGCGGGTTCAATGGGGGCTTCCGCTTCCAATTTGCCGTTTTGCAAGCCTTGCAGCCCTGTTTCAAGTCCGCGGAAAGCCTTTTGCAAAGCCTCGCGGAAATTGCCGCCAAGAGCCATGGTTTCCCCGACTGAATGCATTTGGAAACCAAGCGTCGTGTCCGCTCCTGTGAATTTTTCAAAATTGAAGCGGGGAACTTTGACGACACAATAATCGATGGTAGGCTCGAAACAAGCGGAAGTGCCGGTAATATCATTCTTTAATTCATCCAAACGATAGCCGAGGGCAAGTTTCGCCGCGATACGGGCGATAGGGAAACCGGTCGCCTTGGAAGCCAGGGCGGAAGAACGGGAAACCCGGGGGTTCATTTCAATAACGACGCGTCTGCCTGTTTTCGGACAAACGGCGAATTGAATATTGCAGCCGCCGGTTTCAACGCCGATAGCCCGCACGACGCGGAATGCGTCCTGACGGAGCGCTTGATATTCCGCATCGGAAAGGGTTTGAATAGGAGCGACGGTAATGGAATCGCCCGTATGCACGCCCATAGGGTCAAGGTTTTCAATGCCGCAAATGACAATGGCGTTGTCCGCCTTATCGCGCACAACTTCCAATTCGATTTCTTTCCAGCCGAGCACGGATTCTTCAATCAAAATTTGGCTGATGGGCGATGCTTCGATACCGCCCTTGGCGATTTCCTTAAATTCTTCAATATTGTAAGCGATACCGCCGCCGGTGCCGCCCAAGGTATAGGAAGGACGGATGATGACAGGGAAGCTGATTTCTTTTATTGCGTCCATGGCTTGTTCAAACGTGGTCGCAAGGGCGCTTTTCGGCAAATCAAGCCCGATGGCTTCCATGGTTTCACGGAATTTTTGGCGGTTTTCCGCAAGTTCGATGGACTTTGGCTGCGCCCCGATAATTTCCACGTTGTATTCTTCCAAAATACCCATATGGTGCAAATCCATGAGCAAATTGAGAGCCGTCTGCCCTCCCAGTGTGGGCAAAATGGCATCGGGACGTTCCTTTATAATGATTTCAGCCGCCATGAACTTATTCATGGGCTCGATATATGTTGCGTCGCTAAAAGCCGTATCTGTCATAACAGTAGCCGGGTTCGAGTTCAGCAAGACAATGCGGCACCCTTCCTCTTTCAGTGCTTTCAACCCTTGTGTGCCAGAATAATCAAATTCTGCCGCCTGTCCGATCACAATCGGACCGGAACCAAGCACCATAATCGTTTTCAGATCTTCACGCTTCGGCATTTCTTTAAAATCCTTCTTAGTAGATACTACCAATAATTATGGCAAAAGCCACTGTTATTTCTTATAAAAATCATCAACCATAGTACGGAAAGCGTCAAACAAACCGTAAGCGTCCCAAGTTCCCGGAGCGGCTTCCGGATGGAATTGCACGGAAAAGACCGGGGCGTCGGTCAACGCCAAACCCTCGACAGTATTGTCGTTCAAATTCCAATGGGTCACTTTCACATTGCCGGGCAGCGTCTGAGGGTCAACACAAAAACCATGGTTCTGACTTGTGATAAGAACCTTTCCTGTCGCCACATCCTTTACAGGGTGATTAAGTCCATGGTGACCGAAAGGCATTTTGAAGGTTTTCGCACCCATGGCAAGGGCGATAAGCTGATGTCCCAAGCAAATTCCGAAAATAGGCAATTTTCCGACCAATTCCCGTATTGTTTTTATGGCGTAGCCGCAAGGCTCCGGATCTCCCGGACCGTTCGTCAGCATGACGGCATCGGGCTTGGAAGCTAAAATTTCTTCTGCTGTCACAGTGGCGGGATATACGGTCGGGTGCATGTTATTATTGAATAAGTGAAGCAAAATCGAACGCTTGGCACCATAATCGATAACGGCGACATTGAGCATTTTCTTGGAGGTGTCACGTTTTTTATACGTCAGAACAGTGCCGGGGTCAGTATTGAAGACGAATTTTTCTTTTACAGTCACTTTTGAAGCAAGATCAAGCCCGGACATTTGAGGAAGCTCTTTCGCCCTTTTCAATAAATAATCGCGGTCCAAATTGGTGCTGATAATGCCGTTTCTCGCCCCATGCATACGCAAATGCAGCGTCAGAGCGCGGGTATCGATTCCATAAATGCCGCTCAATCCCATTTGCTCCAATTTTTTTTGCAGAGAACTCTCGGCACGGAAATGCGGAAAATCAATATTTTCCGCATCAACAAACAAATCATGAAAAACAACGCCGCCCGCACCGTATTCCGGCTTCGGTTCGGGACATTCGCTGTCAAGAGCCGTTGCTCCGTAATTTCCTATATGCGCGGAGGTAAACACTACGATTTGTCCGTAATAGGAAGGATCGGTAATCGTTTCCTGATATCCGCTCATACCTGTTGTGAAAACGACTTCGCCCACAGCCTCCTGACAAGCCCCCAAGGCGTATCCTTCAAAACATGTGCCGTCATCAAGCATCAATAAAGCCGGCATTTTTGTATTGATAGTCATAATCTTTCCGTTTTTGTTTGATTGTTGATAAAACAAAATAATTTTTAATACTCTTTTTTCCTCAAAAAATCAATACTTTTTTTGGATAAAATAACTACTTGATTTCATTCTGAAATTATTACCGATATTCTTAAATTTTTCCTCTTTTCCCCTTGTTCTTTTCCCTAAAAGGCTGTATAGGAAAAAGACATCATCCTATGAGGTTCCTATGGCTGAATTTGAAAAACGACTGCCTAAACTCGGGCAAGACTATATTGAGAAAATGCGGCTTCCGCAAAAACTCGCCTTTACGAAAATGGAAGGCATCGGCAATGATTATGTTTATGTTTGGTTTGAAGATTTGGATACTCCTCTCACCGACCCCGCTCCGCTTGCGATTTTCATGTCCGACAGGAACTACGGGGTTGGCGGAGACGGTCTTGTCCTTATCGGCAAATCAAAAAAAGCCGATTTCAGAATGAGAATGTTCAATAACGACGGTTCCGAGGGAAACATGTGCGGCAACGCCTCCCGCTGCGTGGGCAAATTTCTTTATGAACACGGACATACCGGCAAAACAAACATCACCCTTGAAACAAAAAGCGGTATCCGCACCCTTGAGCTGACCCTTGAAAACAACAAGGTCGCAAGCGTCACCGTGGATATGGGCAGACCTATCGTCAAACCTGCCGACATCCCCATGAAAGCAGACGGCGAAACCTTTATCAATCAAGAAATCCTTGTCAACGGCTCCTGCATAAAAGGCACCGGCGTTTCCATGGGCAATCCTCATTTCGTTGTCACCATGCATGATATCGCAAGCCTTGATTTGCCTGCTTTCGGACCTCTTTTCGAATATCATGAACTCTTTCCCGAACGGGTCAATACGGAATTTATCGAAGTGCTCAGCCGGCAAAAAGTGCGCATGCGTGTTTGGGAGCGCGGCTCCGGTGAAACCCTTGCCTGCGGCACGGGCGCCTGCGCCGTTCTTGTCGCCTGCGTGCTCAATAATTATACGGACAAAAAAGCGATTGTCGAACTTCGGGGCGGAGAGCTTGTCATCGAATGGGCTGACGACGGCATTGTCTATATGACAGGACCCGCACGGGAAGTCTTTTCCGGAGAAATCGAACTCATATAACGCATAACGGGGGAAATCATCATGGCGACACCGCGTATCAGCAGTCAGGAATGGATACAAAAAGTACAAAACACGCCGCGGAAAGCGGAAAATTTTGTCACCGCTTTTTATGAACACAGCATTGGCGCGATTTGCACGGACGCAAGATTATTGCGCATTCCTTTGGACGACCACTTGGTCCACAGGGGGGACGGTTGCTTTGAATCCTTAACCATCGCCGAAAACAGAGTGCTGGAACTTGACGCCCATATCGCCCGCTTGGAACATTCCGCCGCCAAACTCGGCATACAGGCTCCCCTGTCCTACGATGAAATCCGCCAAATTGTTTTGGACACCGCAAAAGCGGGCGGTGCTGCCCATGGCTCCGTCAAACTATTGATGGGACGCGGAGAAGGCGGGCTTGGTATCAGCCCGAAAGAATGCCCGGTGGCTAGTTTTTACTGTGTTGCGGCAAAAGGAAACCCGCCGGCTCCAAGCTATTGGGAAAAAGGCATTACCGCCTGCAGAAGCGCGATTCCTGCGAAACAACCTTTTTTAGCCCAAATAAAATCAACAAATTACCTGCCCAATGTTTTTATGGCGCAAGAAGCGGAAGCGAAAGGCGTCGATGTGAGCATTTCCTTTGATGAAGACGGTTATTTAGCCGAAGCCGCCATTGCGAACGTCGGCATTATCGACAAAAACAATATTTTTGTCCTGCCCCATTTCAAACGCGCCTTGGCAGGAACAACCGCCCTTATGGCAAAAAGCATCGCCGAAACCTATATGCGAACGGAAACCCGCAATATCCGGGAAGAAGAAATTTTTGACGCAAAAGAATTTCTGCTCTTCGGCACAGGCTCGCAATGTGTTGCCATTACCCATTACGAAGGTAAAAAAATTGCTGACGGCGTACCTATGGAAAACGCGAAAAAACTGCAAAAACTCATTTATCAAAAACTCATTGAAACAGGGACGCCATTTTAAATCCACGGACAAAACGTTGTACGGGCAAAACAATGATTGTTTTAATTTCCGGGGCTTATCAGAAGCAAACAAACAGCGCTCACTCCGGAAGACGATGAAAAGCTTATTCCTTATCTTTGGGGGATAACAAAAGAAATTATCAGAACAGCCCTTGAAAACCGACAAAATTTAATTGTCGAAGGAGCCTATATTCCTTTCACATGGAAAGAAGATTTTTCAAACGAAGAATTAGCCCGTATCCGCTTTTGCTGCTTAATCATGAGCCGGGAATATATTCTGACACATTGTGCGGACATGCGAAAATATGCCTCAATCATGGAAAACCGGCGAAATGATGAAATTGACCAAGCGCTGCTTATCAAAGAAAATCAAAATAATTTGGCACAATGCGAAAAATACCGGTATCCATATATAATCATAAGCAATGCATACCCTACGGATATCCCCTTATTGGTTCATACTTTTTTCCATACTGCGGAGAAGCCTATGCGAACTATCATATCCCAATACCAACGCCCCAAAAAACTTATTCTGGAACTCGGAGAAATTTGGAAACAATCAGTCGCAAGCACGCACCATTTTTTAACAAAGGAAGATAAGGAAAACCTGTATCCCCTTGTTTTGGACGCAATAAAAAACGTTCCCTTTTTATTGACAGCGCAAAATGAAAAGGGCGAACTGCTCGGCTTCATGGGCATTGAAAACGACAAATTGGAAATGCTCTTCATACATCCGGAAGCCCAAAAACAAGGACTGGGCAAAAGCTTTGTCGAACATGCAAAAAATGCCTACAAAATTCAATTTGTCGATGTGAACGAAGAAAATCCCGACGCTTTTGCTTTTTACCGAAAAATGGGCTTTACCCAATTCGCCCGCAGTGAATACGACGATTTAGGCAATCACTTCCCCTTACTGCATTTAAAACTTGAAAAATAGATAAATAACAAGTTGTTATCCTTATATTCCAAAACATTTCCGTATCATATTCATGTGAATGCATAAAAATAAGGGGCTATTTTCTTTCTTTGTTTTTTAATTTTTTTCATGCGATAAAAAAAGCTCTTGAAAAAATCACCCTTTTTACCGCTGCAAATCGGTTTAAGTTCTATGACGATAATTCTTAATGTCATGCGAAGACGCTTTTATTTCCCCCAAGCATACCCCGCTTTTCACGCGGTGCAGGGAGGTATTCCCCACAAAAAAAGGAGCTTGCGCTCCTTTCTCTATTTTTTGCTGTATTGGACACCATGTTTTTCCAGTTCTTTCAAAACTTCATGTATCAGTTTTGGCACAGCCTCCTGAATTTTCGGGCTTAATTCCAAATTCAGGGACGTAAAGTCTTCCGGCTCAACGCCTATGACCACGCAATCGGGTCTATGCCCTATCAAATCGCAATAAATAAGCGTGTCCACCAAATCGGTCTGGTGCAAGGAATCGGAAAAGCTCATGCTTTTTCGCAAGTCATCGCCGACCAAACGGTATAAGGTTCCCGCTTCATGCCCGCCTTTGACCGCATCTATGATGACAGCCAAATCAGCGTCCATCAAACTGTCCATAAGTCCCATACCGAGCGTTCCGCCGTCAAGAAGACGTACATTTTCCGGAAAACTGTATTCTTCCTGCATTTTCAGCACAGTTTTCACACCGACGGCCTCATCGCGGTAGAGAACATTTCCAACACCAAGAACTAAGATTTTCATATTATTTTGTTTCTTCTTTAAAAGGCTCCGGAACATAACCGTCGGCATACT
>DONZ01000187.1 GCA_003512875.1 Desulfovibrio sp.
GAATGCGTCCTGATCATGGCTGCCGAAGGAGACTCCACCAACAACTGGAAGCCTGTACTTGACTATTATCATTCGCTCATTGGTTTCCTGAACTGGACAGACAAGGGGCAGATACTTGCTGGAGGTGTTATGGACGCCGGAGCTGTTTCCGGAAAACCCGTTCTTGACGAGGCATTTCGCTTCGGCGAATCACTGTAATTATGGATAGGAGAGGACGTAGCACGGTAAAATATACAGCCACGCAAAGCGTCATCTCTTTTCCATGCAAAGGAATTTCCCATGCAGGATGAACAAAATTCAGCTCTTGATACCGTTAAAGATAAAAAATCTCTCGGCGAGGACTTTTTTCTTTTGCAGGAGCGTTTCTTTTGGCTGTGGCAGGTTGTGCATCATATAAGTATTTTTCGTCTACTTCCACAATTCATGTGGAATCTTGTGTAACCGCTGGATCAGGCATAATGAAAAATATTCTTATCCTGACTGGCAGTTCTCGCCATAACGGCAACAGTTTTTTACTTGCGGAAGCTTTCAAACAAGGTGCAGTCAAAGCAGGGCATACAGTCAATACCTTTCACAGCGGCATGACTCCCATGAGTGCCTGTCTGAATTGTGATAGTTGTTGGACAGACGGAAAGCCTTGTGTTGTGGCGGACAGCTTTGATACTTTTTATCCACTTTTGGAACAAGCGGACATGCTTGTTTTTTGCAGCCCTTTGTACTGGTATAATTTCAGCGGACATATCAAGTGTGCTATGGACAGAATGTATCCATATTTTCGGAAAAACAGACTCCGTGACTTGAAAGTAAAAGAAGCAATGCTGCTTATGTGCGGCGAAAGCATGTTTCCACGTTCTTTTGCTGGAGCTGCGGAAGCATATAGGCAAATGCTTGGTCTTAATCACTGGAAAGATCGTGGACGCCTTTTTGTCACTGGAGTTCATGAATTTGGTGATATAAAGGGACATAAAGCATTGAGCGTTGCAGAACAAATGGGCTGTGATGCCTGATGATACACAATAACAATTTAACCGTAAATAAAAAGGAAAAACTATGAAAGCCCTTTCTCACCTTTTAGATTCTGCAAAACTTATTGACCCTAATCCTGTTTCTCTTGTTTGTTCAAAAACACCCTCTGGCATTACCAATCTTGCAACAGTTTCCTGGTGGACATATCTGAGTCTTGACCCGGCAACAATTGGTTTTGCCATGATGAAACCTTCTTATACCGGTGAAATGGTCAGAATCAACAAAAAAGTCGTACTCACTGTTCCAAGTGATAAAATATCACCAAAACAGATTATGCAGTGTGGCAGCTTTACAGGCAGAACAAAAGAAAAGGTAAAGGAATTTGGCATTGAACTGAAAAGCCTTCCTGACTGCGATATTCAAATTCCCGTTCATAGTGTCATCGCTATCCAGTGTGCCTTAAGAGAATTTGTAGATGCAGGCGACCACTATTTTTATATTTGTGATGTGGAAAATGTTTATGGGGATGAAAATGAAACCCCACTCTTTGCATGGAAAGGTTATTCTAAAATAGCTCCAGCCAAAGAAGTATAATAAAATCGCAATACGCTCTATTATCAAATTTATTGATAATGATAACGAGCCACAAATTCTTTATGAATAGACTTTGTGGCTTTTTCTTTGAGTTATTTGTTACTCAACTGTCGTACTTCAGTTTACAATTAACTAAACAGCATATTATTAATATTGACAATCATAGCCAACACCCTGAATCTATATGGGTTTTTCTTTTAGAACATGCAATAAATCCGACACTCCCAAAAAGTAAGCCAATTAAAAATTTAAGCTATCTTTTCAAACAGCTACAATGATATCTGACAGTTTTTCCAGCAAGTTATTGATCTTTTTTATAACTTCCATATTGGGATTCATTTCAAACCGTTCGGCAAGCCAAGTTGGTGAATTCCAACTTAATATAACGCCATCAGAGCTTTTCCAAACTAAAAATTTTAGGGGTAAATCCAAGGCAATTTCAGGATTTGATTGCATCAATACCGTTCCGACGGCAGGATTGCCAAAAATAAGCACACGGGCATCTGTCATATCCAAACCAACCTGTAACGCGTTGGATTTATGATCAATTACAGCAAATACGGGGATTTTTTCTGCAGCAACAATATCCAGTAAACGTTTCCAAATTTCTTCAAAATCTCCGTCGATTTTTTTTCTGATTATTCCATTTTGTCTATTACTTAACATAAAAATTTTCCTTTAATAATTTGTAAGTTATTAAGTGATTATAATTTATATAGTAAATGATACTGAAAGTCAAAGTTGATTTAGCGTGATTATGATACAGTTTCCTTATTAATCATATTTAACACGGAGGCATACCATGAAGTTTTTGAATAAAGGAAATGTTTTTTTTATTATGCGTGACATTGTAAGATTGTTTTTTGTCATTAATTTTTTTGTTTTTATGATCATTTTGGGTTTGAATACCGAAATAGAGAGCGAGTACGTTGTGTTGCTCTCAATCGTT
Source organism: Desulfovibrio sp. (assembly GCA_003512875.1). GTDB lineage: Bacteria > Desulfobacterota > Desulfovibrionia > Desulfovibrionales > Desulfovibrionaceae > Taurinivorans > Taurinivorans muris. Next base: position 2,510 of record DONZ01000187.1, read on the forward strand.
ATTGCCGGTCCATTTTTTTGCGGTTGGGCATGTCCGTTTGGCGGGCTCAGCCATTTCATGGCTAAACTTGGAGCATATTTATTTCCGTCCAAGCAATTTTTGCTTCCCAAGACCGTTGATTTCAAGCTGCGTTATCTTCGGTATGTTTTCCTGATTTTTTCTGTACCTATTTATTCTTATTGAAGTTGATTATTTTGGCGAACATTTTGAAATGGATATGTCCACGCTTCCTTCAAAAATTTTTCTGATTGCCAAGTATATCACTGTGATACTTGTTTCAATGTTTATTCCGTTTTTTTTTCTGCAAATATATGTGCTGGCAAAAGGTCGTTTATAATATTTTTTGCCGAGTAGTTGGCACAACCAAAATAAAACGGGACGTAGCCAGCTGCGTAAACTGTAAAAAATGCGAAAAAGCGTGCCCTATGAATCTGCCCATTTCAAGCTCAAAAACACTTTCAGGCGTCGATTGTTTCAGCTGTTTTAGCTCATGAAGCCGAATGTTTGCCCAAAGAGCTATAAATCCCTTACTTTTTGCTGGCTTGGCAACGTTGTGAATATACGTTATTTTTCTGTTGCCGCACTGCTTGTGTACCTGATAACCACGTTAATCGTATTGCGTTATTGAGGGCATAATTTATATGGTTGGGGGATTACATGCAAAAATTATTATCGGCAGAACCTTCTTCCCGCACAAAAGTTGGTGAGCTTTTGCTTTGGCTTTCCGATGATGTGATTGAAATCACCAATGAAGAACTGAATAAAAAGAACATATCCATAAGCAAGCTTGGAATATTGGTTCTTTTTTTGAGAAAAGATTTTTCTGAAAACTCTCTCAGCCCTTCGGCTATTGCGAAGCGTTTGCGGATTACCAGAGCTTCGGTTACAAACCATTTGAATTGGCTTGAGCATCAAGGCTACATTCAAAGGCGGAAACTGGGAAAAGATCAACGTAATGTCGATGTGCAGATCACAGAAAAGGGGAAGACTTTTTTGGATGAAGTCTATCCGTTTTTTTTAGATGTTTGTGCTGATTTTTCCAAAGCTCTCACAGACGAGGAAGTTGCGGTAATGCTCAAACGGCTTTCCAAGATACATGATTCGATTGGCTAAGCTTATTTTTCAAAATCCTCATAACCAATCACTCTGAATTATATAACCATGACAAATCAATCACGGCAAATGATTTTATCCGCTATTGCATGGAATAGGGCGTTGAAAATTTATTTTTGTTATGGTACGGTAAGGTAACTGTTTGAGATATGCACGTTACGATTAATAAACAAAATCTGTTGTGAAATTGTTTTTTTGGGGGGCTTTATGCCTGAAAATGACAGAATATTTCATTTGGAAACGCCAGCCTTGGAAAATCCGGAACAGGAAGGTCTGTTTCGGAAGCTCATTGATTTTGCCAAAGTTCCGGAACATTCTCCGGGGCTTATGCGTGCCATGTCGCAAGGCAGCGCATTTTGCATAGGGGAGTATTTTTTCATTCATGACGATGATTGGCTTATGTCGATTGCCTATCCTTTGCGAGGCGCTTATTCTCATGAAGATTTTGAAGAAGCCTTTAAACATGCCTGTAAAGAAGCGATGAAGCATTGCGGACAGCAAACACTCCGCTGTTTCGCCATAGGTCCTGAATTGCCCCGGCGTTTGCAGAACAATATTGTCGACCATGACCGTTTCTATGTGCTTTCCGCCAACGCGCGGATTCCGGTTCGTTTGCGCAGTCCCGTACGGAAAGCTGAAGAAGTTTTGCGTATCGAGGAAAGCACGGTTTTTACTCCTGCCCATCGCCGTCTTTGGGCGGAA
>DONZ01000166.1 GCA_003512875.1 Desulfovibrio sp.
CAAGCGCAAAAATCATCAGCAATACTTACAACGGAAAAATCCCCTGCGATGAAGCTAAAATCCGCTCCCTCGCAGGAATAGGGGAATATACGCTATCTGCTATCATGGGCATAGCCTTTGAAAAAGATTATGCTGTTGTCGACGCAAATGTCGAACGTGTATTTGCAAGGCTTTTCAACTGCACTGACAAAAATCTAAAAAAAGCGGTCAAGCCCTTGGCGCAGGAACTGCTCCCGCACGGCAAAGCAAGAACCTATAATCAAGCATTGATGGAACTGGGCGCCCTTGTCTGCAAAAAAATCCCTCAATGCGCAAATTGTCCTCTTGTTCCCTATTGTGAAAGCAGAAAACTCAATCTTGAGCGGGAACGCCCGGTACCAAAAAAGAAAAAAGAAATAATTCCCGTTCTCGCCAGTTTTTGTATCATAACCAACAGCAACAATGAGGAATTATTACGGCAAAGGACCAATCAGAAACTTTGGAATACCCTATGGGAATATTTCGGCATTGATACCGTCATTTTTGACAATGCGTCATCAGCGGAAGAAAAGCAGAACGTGGCAAGGCAGAGCATTCTTATTGAAATATCCGAAACGTTTAAAATACCTAAAGCAATACTTGAAGAAAACATTTCGGATAACGCATTTTGCGTCACTTCCAATTATACCAATCACAAACTTACGGCATACTTTTTTTCTTGGCATGTGACAGAAGAATTTGAACAAATCATCAATAAAAACATATCCGGCACAGGACCATATGTTTGGACAAAAAACACTGAACAATCCGCCATGCCGTCGCACCACAGAAAAGCCCATCAAAACCATAAAGAAAAAGGGTAAATTCTTACCCTTATCTTTTTTATTTCATATTGAATAATTCTATCCTGCGCAAATGCCTGCCCTCAAGAAATTCCGTTTCAAGGAAAATATCCGCCAAATTCACAGCAAGCCCCGCACCGGTTACCCGTTCACCAAGACACAAAATATTCGCATTATTATGCTCACGGCAGGCACGGGCATGAAACTCGCAGGCCGCAAGCGCCGCGCGTATTCCTTTCACTTTATTGGCAGCCATGCTCATACCGATACCGGTTCCGCAAATAAGAATGCCGAAAGCCCCCTCGTTTTCAAGCAGCTTATCCGTTACTTTGAACGCACTGTCGGGATAATCGCAGCTTACCGCTTGCTCAGGTCCCAAGTCGAAGACATCATGCCCCTTTTCCTGTAAATGCCGCACAAGAATCTGCTTTAAACAAAAACCTGCATGGTCTGAAGCAATAAAAACCTTTTTAGCCATATCCACCTCTAATTATTTAAAATTTCCGTACCGTCAGGCAAAGGAAACCGAAAATCTTCCTCCGTATATTCCTTAGGATAACTCCGTTCTTTCACAAGCAAAATCGCTCTGTAATCATCAAGAAGCGATGAAATCACAACCCGGGAAGGGAGTTTGGCGGTATCGTCATACACTATGTCAAAAGCCCATTCGTTGTTAATTTCGCAGTGCACAGGCAAACCGTCCTTATTCAGCTGCACCAAGCCATCCATTTTCAAGCTGCTGAAATAATAGGTATATTTCTTATAATCAGTTTTTGCTTTCTTGGATTTCACACTATCCAAATGAATATCCTGCAAAACCTGATTAAATCCACCGCGGAGCAAAAGCGACATTTCATAAAAAGAAAAAGGAACAGGCATGCCAAGACTGACAAGCGGGTTCATTTCATCAAAATTATCCATGAGAATAGCTTGCTTGTCCTGAACAAAATACATTAAAATCCGTTCTTTGCTTTCAAGAATTTTTGCAATGCTCGCACCGACTCCGGCCATGACATCCAAACGCAAAGGCACAGCACCGTTGCTCCAAAAAATATAATTGACCCGGTTGGTATTTTTACTGTCCCCGAAGCGAAAACTTCCCTGCAAGGCATACGGCTTTTCTTCTATGCTCCGCTGAATGAACTTTTTCCACCTGCCTTCCTGTTCCTCCATGTTCGGCAAACTCACGGAACTTGCGGCACATGCGCTCATCTGCACGCAAATCCAAATAAGAAATAAAAATTTTAACCAAAATTTCATTAAAAATTCCTTAATGCAATTTATTAAGTTTTAATTCAACATCGCTGTTTTTTTCGATTTTTAAAGATTTTTCATAAGCGGAACGGGCTGTGTCAAAATTTCCGAGCTTTTGCGCAATATCGCCGTAATGTTCCCACATGGTCGCATCTTCTTTTGCGCTATTTTTGGAATATGAAATAGCTTTTTCAATAAATTCGAGCGCTTTTGCGTAATCGCCTTTTTTATAATAAAGCCAAGCCAAAGAATCGTTAATATACCCATGGTTAGGATTTAACCTATCAGCTTTTAAAAGATATTCCTCCGCTTGTTTCAAATCTTTATTTTGCTCGACAAGAGTATATCCCACAAAATTTAAAGCATCGTAATTGTCAGGCTCGGCAAGTAAAATCTCTTTCATAATCCGCATGGCTTTTTCTTTTTCGTTCAGATGAAAACACGTATAGGCAAAGCGAAATTTCGCACGGTTATCTTCCGGATATTCCTGTAAAAATTCATAGAGGATTTCATACGCCTGTTCATATTGTTCCTGAAACAAATACACTTGATATTCCAATATCTTATAATTTTTTGCATCGGGAGAAAGAACCTGCAGATTTTTAATATACGGAAGCGCCTCGTCAAACTCGTTGTTATCCAAATGGATATAGGTAATGATTTCTTGGGCGTTTTTATAATGTTCGTCATCTTCCGTAAGCTGCCCCAAATAAGGCAACGCGCGCTTTTTATCTTTATCCGCTTCGTAAATCAGCGCACCGTGCAAATATAACAATTCCCGCGGGGCATTTTCCATTGTTCCGAGATTATTGAGAAGTTCCTCAGCCAAATCAAGCCTGCCTTCCTGAATGAGCATGGAGGAAACAGAAACAATGAAATCAAAATTAAAATGTTCTTTTGCGATATTGAAAGCCCTCTGATGATTTCCTTCTTTAAACGCTATGGAAATCAAACGCAGCAGGTAATCATAATTGGAATTATCCAGTTCCAGCAAACGGGAATAATATTTTCGTGCCAAAGCATAATTTCCCTGCACCTCCGCAATCATGCCTAAATGCTGCAAAGCGGATTTTTCTTCCGGAAATTCACGCAACACACGGCTGAAATATTTCTTGGCGTCATCGTAGCGCTTCATTTTTTCCAAACAAATTCCGATATACACGTACACAGACGACGTTTTTTCCTTTTCCGGAATTTGCATGAAAGAAAAATACGCGTTTTCATATTGGAAAAGTTTATAATAAATGACACCGAGCTCTATATACGCATTATAATCCTGCGGATGATTTCCGATATATGCTTTCAGCAAATCAAGAGCGGGAGACAAATCGGAATTGCCCTCCTGCATGGTTTGCAGCAACTCCGCATACATCAGGATGAAAGGCAATTCATCAGGCATGGCTTGCAGGCATTTTTCCAGTAAAACCTTGGCTTCCTGCATATACCCCTTATTATAAAACCAAGTGACAGCTTCCGCCAAAAACAAAGGTTCCGGATTTTCTTCAACAACTTTATCAGAATACAGTTTTATTTTATCATAATCATCGCGTTTTACGGCTTCGTACAAACCCAAATAAGCAAAAGTCCGCATACCGTTTTCAGAAATTTCCATTCCCGGATTTTCTCCGCTTTGCGAACCGGCTTTTTCAAAAGGAAACAAAAAAGGCGTATTCTGCAAATCTTCGGAATGCACACATGCCTGTAAAACCAATAAGAGAAATAAAAGTGATATGATACGCATTGTTCCCTCTACGATTGAATCCATTCTTCCGAAAAATCTTTTATTTTCGTTCCCAAGTGCGTTTTCAGCTTTTGCAATAAACGGGCTTCCAATTGCCTGATCCGTTCACGGCTCACATGATATTTTTCCCCTATTTCACGCAAGGTCACGGGGTCGTCAGTAAGCAGCCTGTGCTCTAAGATGAAAAGCTCCTTATCGGACAAATCAGGCAATAAGTCTTTTAAACTGTACCGCACCAAATCGGATAACTCCTCACTGGCGAAACTGTTTTCAACTCCCGCCGTCAGAGCGGGCAGAAAATCGAGTTTTGTCGAACCGCTGTTGTCATCACTATTCGTCGGCATATCAAGGGATAAATCACTAGTATCAAGACGCTGCTGCATTTCCACAACTTGTTCCACACTCACGCCAAGAGCTTCCGACAAGGTTTTTTCATCAGGATCGAATCCTTGGGAAATAAGCTTTTGCCGTTCTTTGTTCAAGTTATAGAAAAGCTTGCGCTGGGCTTGCGTCGTGCCGATTTTAACCATTCTCCAGTTATCCATGATAAACTTGAGAATATAAGCTTTTATCCAAAACGTGGCATAATAAGAGAATTTAATGCCCTTATCAGGGTCGAATTTATTGACAGCCCGCATAAGCCCGACATTACCTTCCTGAATTAAATCAAGGACATTTTGCATCCAGCGCCGCTGAAAATCCATAGCCACGCGCACAACCAAACGCAGGTGCGAAGAAATGATCCGAAACGCGGCTTCACTGTCCCCGCTGTCACGCACACGCCTAGCGAGCGCAACCTCTTCATCGGGTTCAAGCAAAGGAAACTTGCTCACCTCACGCAGATACAGCTGCAAATTGTCTTGAACGGCAGGCAAATGGCGGGGAGCGACCATTACGGCATTGTCTTCATGATTTTCTTCCAGCGCAATGGAATTATTGGCATAATTCATCACATCGAGATAATCTTTTTCGTCAATGAAATCCGTCTGCCCTAATATGTCCTCAGAAGAATCGAAATCATCATCTTGTTCTGTATCTTCATCAGAAAAATCATCAGGCAGCAATTCCGCTTCAAGAACAACGTTTTTCTCGTCGGTTTTCTTTTCGCCTGCAATTTTTTTTTCTGTATTTTTTTCTTCCATAGTCAATAAATTCTTGTTATATAACTTTCGTACCATTTGTTTTTATAATTAATGGAACTTATTTTAGTCTGTATTTTTTATATTAGCAAGTTTTAAAAAAGCAAAACAAATAAACGGATTATGCTATCAGGAGCTATATATGGGCTTAGTACGTACCTTGATTCAAACGGATACTCCTCTCTTCATTGACGGAGCAATGGGAACAATGCTGCAAAAACTCGGCATGCCGGACGGCGCCAATCCTGCTGAATTTTGCATGGAACGACCTGATATCGTTGAGCAAATACATTTGGAATATTTGAAAGCCGGCGCAAATATCATTATCACGTCCACCTTTGGCGGCACAAAATACAAACTCCCGCCGAGCCTCGATGTCGAAACGTTTAATATAAAAATGGCGCAAGTCGCTCAAAAAGCCGTTTCCCAAATGAAACAGGAAACCGGCGCCCCCTGTTTCATCGCAGGCGATATCGGACCTGTCGGAAAATTCCTGCGTCCCCTTGGCGAACTCGACCCGCAGGATTTCATTTCCGCTATCCGTGAACAAGTCCGCGGTTTGGTCAAAGGCGGTGTTGATTTAATTTTTATCGAAACGCAATTCGATCTTGCAGAAGCAAGAGCAGCAGTCGCCGCAGCGAAAATGGAAACCGACCTTCCGATTTTTGTTTCCATGACCTTTGAAGACGGTGTCAGCTTAACCGGCTCAAGCCCTGAAATTTTTGCCGCGACTATGCAAAACATGGGAGTTGACGCTATCGGAGTCAACTGCGGAGCGGGTCCCGAACAAATGCTTCCCGTAGTCAAACGCATTTTGGCAGGCTGCACACTGCCTGTTTTTGCTGAACCCAATGCGGGGCTGCCGGAACTTATCGGCGGTGAAACCGTTTTCAGGCTTGACCCGCAAGACTTTGCAGAACAAACAAGCCATATCGCGAAAGAAGGAGTTCATATTCTGGGCGGATGCTGCGGAACAAACCCTCAACACATCCAAGCCTTGCGCGAAAAAGTGCTTTCCATACAAAAAGACATTCCTAAAATAGAACGGAAACTCCCTTACGGTATACGCCTCACCTCACGCTCCTCCCTCGTGCAAATCGGTGAAACACAGCCCCTCATTATGATTGGCGAACGCATAAACCCAACCGGTAAAAAAGCCCTCAGCGCAGAATTGCAAGCCGGAAAATTCGACCTCGCCCTGCAATACGCAGATGAGCAAATCGCCATGGGCACAAAAATTTTAGATGTCAATGTCGGTGCGCCGCACGTTCACGAAGAAAGCATGCTTCCCTCCTTGG
>DONZ01000090.1 GCA_003512875.1 Desulfovibrio sp.
GGCTCGGCGAACTTCTGATTGACGCCCTTAGGGAAAATGCGAAAAGTATAGGCGTTAAAGACTTGTTCGTGTTTACGCTCGCGCCTAAATTCTTTACCTCTGTCGGCTTCAGCGAAATGCCCCGTGAACAAATTCCCCCTGTTGTCTGGTCCGAATGTTCCAAATGCCCCAAGTTTTATAAATGTGACGAAATCGGTATGATTCAGCACTTATAGGATTTCCATGAAACCATTAACTGTCATAAAATACGGCGGTCACGCCATGAGCGACCCCGTCCTCAATAAAGCCTTTGCCCAAAATATCAGCCTTGCCCGCGAAAAATGGGATATTGTCATCGGGCACGGCGGAGGACCGCAAATCAATGCACTTCTTGGCAAACTGAACATTGAAAGCTCTTTTAAAAACGGTTTGCGCATCACTAACGCCGAAGCCATGAAAGCGGTTGAAATGGCTCTTTGCGGCGATGTGAACACGTGGCTCGTAAGCTTGTTATGCAAAGAACACTGCAAAGCTGTCGGACTGACGGGCAAAGACGCCTGCACGCTTCTGGCAAAAAAAAATGCCGATACCGAGCTTGGCTTTGTTGGCGAAGTGACACAGGTCAATCCGAACCTTTGCCGTATTTTGCTTGAAAACGATCATATTCCCGTTGTCGCCCCTATCGGCTATGAAGAAAACACGGCAAACAGCCTCAATATCAATGCGGACACGGCAACGGGCGCTTTGGCGGGAGCTTTGAAAGCGGACGTTTTTATCCTTGTCACTGATGTCGCAGGAGTTTTGGATAAAAACAAAAATCTCTTGCCTCACCTCGAGTTATCACAAATACAAGCCCTAAAAGCTGATGAAACCATTTACGGCGGCATGCTTCCAAAAATTGAAAGCTGTGAACACGCCATTGACAAGGGCTGCAAAGCCGCCCTTATTTTTGACGGAAAAAATGCAGCAAACGTATCCGTTATTTTAAATGAAGTGTACTATGCTCTTTCGCACAACGATTTTTCAAAACTCAATTACGGAACACTGATTACCCAATAAGGAGAAGATATGGCTGTTTCTTTAATCGGCAGAGATTTTTTGAAAATTGCGGATTTTACAAAAGAAGAATTACTCTATTTGCTCGATGTTGCGGCTTTTTTAAAAAAAGCCAACAAATCCGGCACGGAACAAAAATATATGCAGGGCAAAAAAATTGCGCTCATTTTTGAAAAAGACTCCACAAGAACACGCTGTTCCTTTGAATGTGCCGCTTTTGACCAAGGCGGACACGCCATTTATCTGAGCAGCGGTTCGCAAATCGGCAAAAAAGAGTCCATGGCGGATACGGCGCGCGTCCTTTCCCGCATGTTCGACGGTATCGAATACCGCGGTTTCGGACAGGAAATTGTCGAAACCCTTGCCAAATATGCCGATGTGCCAGTTTGGAACGGGCTTACGAACGAATCCCATCCCACGCAGATTTTAGCGGATTTTCTCACCATGCGTGAGCACAGCACAAAAGATTTAAACGAAATAACGTTCGCCTATATCGGCGATTCCCGCTTCAATATGGCAAATTCCCTTATGCTCGGCGCTTCCATCATTGGCATGGATTGCAGAATAATTGCTCCCAAATCCTTGCAGCCTGAACAAAAATATCAAGACCTGGCGCAAAAATTCGCAGAAAAATCCCATGCGAAAATCACCATTACGGACAATATCGAAGAAGGCGTTAAAAATTGCGATTTCCTCTATACCGACGTATGGGTTTCCATGGGAGAACCGAAAGAAGCTTGGGCTGAACGCATCGCCCTTTTAAAACCCTATCAAATCAACAGCCGTGTCATGGCGCTGACCCAAAACCCAAACTGCAAATTCCTGCACTGCCTGCCGGCTTTCCATGACAGAAACACCACTATCGGCGAAGAAATTTATCAGGAATTCGGCTTGGACGGAATCGAAGTCAGCAATGAAGTATTTGAATCGGATGCTTCCATTGTTTTTGATGAAGCCGAAAACCGCCTGCATACGATTAAAGCCGTAATGGTTGCAAGTTTTGCAGACGTTCTTGGTTAATCGTGCAAATGTTTAAGCTTTTAACCGGCATTTCATACAACAACCGTACATAACTATTTTAATCGATACAAAAAACAGCCCTATGACAGAGTTATGACCATCATAGGGCTGTTTTATTTTGGTTAACCTATTGTTATTCTTCACTGTCCTGCGGCAATACAAAATCACCTTCAAGCTTTGAAACAAAAAGCGCACCGGTTGCGTCACCAAGAACGTTCAATGATGTTCTCATCATATCAAGTATTCTGTCAACGCCGGCAATAACGGCAATGGCTTCCAGCGGGATGCCGACTTGCGTAAATACCATGGTGATCATAATCAAAGCCGCCCCGGGAACACCGATACTACCGATAGAAGCAAGCACAGCCATAACAATGATAAGAAGCTGCTTGTCAATGGTTAAATCAATACCGTATAACGCAGCGGCAAAAATACCCGCAACTCCCATGTAAATCGCGGCACCGTCCATATTGATGGTATTGCCCAAAGGAATCATAAAACTGGAAACAGGTTTTGAAGCACCGAGCTTTTGCACGCTTTGCAGGTTTGTTGAAAGGGCTGCCGCACTGGATGTGCTTGTGAACGCAATAAGCAAAGGAGAAGCGATACCTTTGAAAAATTGTCTGATTTTCAAACCGGTGAAACGGATACATGGGACATAGCATAAAAGGATATGCAATATGCAGGCAACAAACATAGTGATAATAAGCTCAAGCAGAGGCAGCAAAACATCCAAGCCATACGTACCAACGGTAAAGGTCATCAAACCAAAAACTCCGATTGGGGCATAATACATAATGGCAGTTGTAATTTTAAGCATTATTTCCGCCAAGCCTTCAAACATGCGAAGAACAACTTCATACTCTTTCTTCAGTGTGCTGCAAGCCATACCGACAAAAAGAGCAAAGAAAATAACCTGCAGCATATTCCCCTTAGTGAGTGCTTCAAAGGGATTTAACGGAATAATATCCATAAAGACTTTTAAAAGTGAAGGAGGATTTACATTAAGAGCCTTAACTCCTTCCGTCGAAATGGTAAGACCTACACCCGGCTGAATTACATTCGCAATAACAACGCCAATGGTAACGGCGATAGCAGTTGTTCCAACATAGTAACAAAGCGTTTTTACCGCAATATTGCCAAGCTTATGCACATCGCCGACAGAACTGGCACCGGCGACCAATGTTGTGAAAACAAGCGGAACAACAACCATTCTGATGAGAGTAATAAAGATGTCCCCAAGAGGTTTGAAATACGCTGGGCTAATGCCGACAGCAGAAACAATCAAACCGCAAACACAACCTAAAACCAATGCCAAAAGCATTTGTGTTGTTAAACTTATTTTCATAAGTTCCTCCTTGTTAGAATAAATGAAATATATATTTTTAAACTTATATAATGTCGACATTATATTATTTTATTCACATAGTCAATACAAAAAGCATTTATCCATGATATGTTGAAAAAATTTCGTATAAATTTCTTTATAAAATAAATAATTATCATAAGATGAAAATAAAATGGCTCAGCATGAAAAATGATATTGATACGGATTTAGAGATAACCCGTTTTAAATAATTTATGAAAGTTTTATTTTAATCACACAGCCGCAAAGTCTTATTTATTGCGTCTAAAAAGAAAATTTTTACGGTATTTAATGAGGATAGAGAATAACGCTGTGTGATTTTTTTAACTTCTATTCCATGAACTGACATTCAGAAATAATGGCAAAATTAATAAAACCATATTAAATACCAGTAAGAATACCATTTGCATTTTGATTGAAAAATAAACGCTACTAAATAAGAACAGGCTGGGATATCTTTCTAAATTGTTTAGAGTCATATAATCAATGTATTATAATAAAAATATGAAAAACAGGTAAACGTGATTTTGAACTTGGCAGTTCCACCCTTTGGGTGAGGGAGCGTCGGCACTTTGCTGTAGAAGAATGAAATCGAAGGGAATGCCCGGTTTTACATCTTGTTAGCCATTACGGCAATTGATAATGGAGCGCTTGACAACAGAAAACAGAAAGTGTATTTATTTAATGTCGACATTACTATTGTTTGAAGTTATTATAAAAAAATCATTGTATGCGGCAAAGCTCTTAAATCACTAAATCCTTATCCACAAGCTATTCAATTCAGCAGGTTAGCATGATTTCCGGGCAATTGGAAATCATCTCCTGAAATGAAAGACTTGCTGAAAACGCGTAAAAACTCAGGCAGAACAAACGTTAACATACTATATTCCTTTGGAATGAGACGAAAAAACAAACATTGAAGAGGTGTAAAACCAACCGTAATCATAGCGAAATTGGGCGATTATAAAAATATCAGCACAATATATTCAACCAACAGTATTCAATAAAAAATTTTCCGGCATGTTTCGCAGTGCCACTCACCGATTATTTTTAAACGCTTTGATTGAAATTGAGAGTATTGCCGCTTTGTAAAACGGGATTAAACTAAGGAGAACAAAGCATGAATTCAGCACAATTTCCACGCCGCGGGCATACGCAGAAAATATACGCTTGCCCAAAATCTTTTTAATATGAAACAAAGAGAGCCGGATAGATGAAAAATGAAACGGGTGCCACCACTGCAAAATGCATAGGCGTATTGGGCGGATTGGGGCCATATGCGGGGCTTGATTTCGTGCATAAGGTTTTTGACTGCACCAATGCCGCAACAGACCAAGAACACTTGCCTGTTCTTTTATACTCGTTTCCCAATGCCATTCCCCCGCGGGTGGAGTTTTTGCTGGGAAAGACAACGATCAACCCCGGTTATGCCATGGGGGAATTGTTGGTGCGTTTGGCAAAAGCCGGAGCAAGTGTTATCGGTATTCCCTGCAATACCGCTCACAGCGCCTCCATTTTGGATGTCGCGCTTGATATTTTATACAAATCGGGCTTTCAGGGTCAATTTGTGCATATGATTGCAGAAACGGCAAACCATATCCGCACGGTATACCCGGCTGTCCAAAATGTAGGCGTTCTTTGCACGCAAGGAGCATATCACTCCAAAGTCTTCGATATGCATTTCAATAGGTATGGATTGAATGTTTCATATTTGGAAGATGAAGGAAGAGCCCTTTTACAAAACGCTATCAGCAATTCAAGTTATGGAATTAAAGCTTTTTCAAGTCCCGTGACGGATAGGGCAAAAAATGATATTGGATTGCAGGCAGCACACTTGGCGGAAAAAAATGCCGATTGTATCATCATGGGCTGCACAGAACTTCCACTGGCGTTATCCGGCACGGATTTCCAAGGCATTCCTTTGTTAGACCCCACAAAAATTCTGGCTGAAAGTTTAATTAAGGCTTTCGATGCAACAAAACTGAAACATAACCATTAAAAAGACCTCTCTCCTCTGTATGCGAATACGCTCCGGGCTATCTTGAATAGCCCTTTTTTTGCGGTTAAGGATATGATGCTGATAAAATCTTTAAACGCAATATATGATTACATGAACAAGAACATTTCCTGCTGATATTAAGAATAATTATCATCGGACAACCATAAAGCAAAACAACCTATCTTGCTTATTGCCAAAAAGTCTTGGGGAAAAACCATTTTTTTACAATAGGAACATCAGAACGATTTTGTTCCGCCACCTTGGGCTTTTTTATGAATACAGCCATATTCTCCCCCCCCCCTTTTTCCCGATTTCGGCTTGACTT
>DONZ01000235.1 GCA_003512875.1 Desulfovibrio sp.
TTAGGCTTAAACTCCTTGGTACCGAGATAAAATTCCCATATTTCATTAATTGTAATCATAATATAACTCTCCTTTAGGGTTTTAAGAGTTATATCGAATAATTATATTTTTAGACAAGGACAGCGGTCTTTCACGCCGTCAACAGGGGTTCAAATCCCCTTGAGGACGCCAACAATTTTCAAGGACTTAGAGAAATCTCTAAGTCCTTTTTTTGTCGTTTCAGCACAAAAAAAAACTAAGCTGGTGGAATAAAAAATAGTTAGATACAAGCCTGTCCTCCTTTGGTATACATTTAATTCCCTCACCATTTTTTATTGGTAACAGCTTCATATAATAAAAAGTCTGAACAACAAATCGTAAAAAAATTGTTATCTGATATAACGATACACTCCCGTTTTAAATACGCATTGAATAATAAAATCGTTAAAAGAGAATGTTGGTAGTATCAATAGTTGCCGCTTCAGTAAATCAGCCTATCCGTATTTCATGGGAAAAATCGAACAAGCCCTCGCAAAACATATACTATTTCAACAAATCATAGCTCTGCATATGATAATTATCGCTCAAATTCAGAATAAAATCACCAACAGCCTGTCATACCAATTAAAACAATAGATTGCACCCTTGAACATCCCTAAGACGTCCCTAATTCTCACCTATCCATCGGCGTTTCTCCCTGCCTGAAAACAGCCTGTTGAGCAGATCCCGGGCAGAGCTCGGCATATGGCTATAACTTCCGCATATCCCCCTATAAAAAGATACTATTTGTATTGAAATTTCACATTGTGATATTTTTCTTAAAAGAAATACCAAAGGAGGTTGAACATGCCACCACTAATAAACAATGAATTGTGTATTGTTTGTAAAAAATGTGCAGACATTTGTCCGCTTGACGTCATTAAATACCAAGATGGCGCCGTTGTTGTGCTCTATCCGGACGAATGCTGGCATTGCCGCGCATGTGTCATGGATTGCCCAAAACAAGCAATCAGCATGCGTTATCCGCTTTCCCATATGCTTCTGCACTATGATGCTCCCAAAACCATAAAAAGGTGCGACCATGAACATTAACATCGACGAACAAATTGTAAAAACCGATTTCCTTATCATTGGCGGCGGCATAAGCGGTCTTCAAGCCGGCATAACAGCCGCGGAACTTGGCTTGGATACCCTCATTCTGGAAAAAGCGGATACGCGGCGCTCCGGCAACGGCTGTGGCGGCAATGACCACTTTTTATGTTACCTTCCCGAATACCATGGTGATAATTTTGAAGAAATTATGGCAGAAGTCAAAGAAACGCTGGTCGGCGGCAATCAAGACAACAATCTTTTCAGGCTCATGCTGGAACGTTCAGCCGATCTTATCCACAAATGGGAATCTTACGGAATCAACATGCGTCCAACCGGCACATGGAATTTTGAAGGTCATGCCATGCCGGGACGCCGCCGTTATCATCTGAAATATGACGGTTCCAACCAAAAAGCCTGTCTCACGAAAGCAGCCCAAAAAGCCGGTGCCAAAATCATGAACAAAATAGTGGTCAACGAAGTGCTGGTCAATGAAGCAGGTCACTTTGCAGGGGCTATCGGCATAGATATCCGCGAAAACGAACCAAGAATTATAATTTTCCAAGCCAAGACAGGATTGATTTGCGTGGGCGAGGCAATGCGCATGTACCCCGGCAACAATCCGGCATATCTGTTCAACACATCCCATTGCCCCGCCAATGCCGGCAGCGGTGCAGCCATGGCTCTTCGAGCCGGGGCGCGGCTGGTGAATTTGGATCTGCCAAGCCGGCATGCCGGACCCAAATATTTCACCCGTTCCGGCAAAGGAACTTGGATTGGCGCCCTTACGGATCTCAACGGCAAAATTGCCGGGCCATTTGTCAAGGACATTCATGTAAGCCGCGAACTTCCGGACCCGACAAGCGATGTCTGGAAGGACTGTTTCATAAAAATGATGGATTCAGGCAAAGGACCGCTATTCATGAACTGCACGGGTATCAGCGAAGATGATCTGGCACATATGCGTAACGCGCTGGTTTCAGAAGGATGCACCTCCATTAATGAATACCTCGACCAATACGGCATTGATTTGCGTAAAAGCATGATTGAATTCGGTCAATATGAGCACATGTTTTATATGAATGGCATAGATGTGGACGAAAACTCCATGACAACCATTCCCGGTTTATACGCTTCCGGCATGTCCGTGGGCAATGTGCGCGGCGACATTACGTCAGCCGCCGTATTCGGCGATTATGCCGCTGGAGCAGCTGCGAAACATGTGAAAAATGCGCCGGAATACGATGTTCTGAACCTACAAAGCAAAATTCAGGAAAAAGCTGCCCTGTACAGCCAGATCATGCGAAATGAAGCAGGGGCACATTGGAAAGAAGCCAACTCCACCTTGCAAAAAATCATGGATGAATACGTAGGCACAAGAATACGTTCGGCAACCCTGCTCACAGCAGGCAGAAAATATATCAATGACCTGCGCGGCTATGCGAAAAAAATGCTCAAAGCGGAAAATTCTCACGAGCTGATGCGTTGTCTGGAGGTGCTGGATTTACTGGATTTAGCGGAAGCCTGTGCCATTTCCGCTCTGGACAGACAGGAAAGCCGGGGCGCCTATCATAAACGAAGCGATTTCCCGTTCACAAACCCTTTGCTCAACAATAAATTCCAGACAGTCACCCTTACCTCAGAGGGATTGCAAACAAAATTCCGCGAAAGAATACGCTGACCATGCTTTCGGCGGTTGCACCGACCGTCGAAAGCCTCAACGTGACACTGCAAAAATTCACCCAAAAGTCTATTTAAATCCGGAGTAAGATCATGAGTGCAGAACTCCTCTTTTTAATATCCCTTGTGCTGGCTTTGGTCCTCGGCTTCCTATTCAAAGTCAATATCGGCTACTTCGCTTTGACCTTCGCTTTTGCCAACGGCATGTTCATCTATGACCTGCCGATAAAAAAAATTGCCGGGCTATGGCCGATTTACCTCTTTTTGATGCTGTTCATTGTCACGGCGTTTTACGGTTTCGCCATATCCAACGGCACCCTCGTAAAACTGGCGGAAAAAATTATTTACAGCAGCCGCAACAGACCGACGCAGTTACCCATTGTGCTGTTTTTTATCTGCATGATGTTTGCGGGAACCGGTGCCGGTGCACCTGCCACATTCGCATTTCTTTCCCCCTTGGTAATGACCATTTGCATAAAATCACAAATTTCAAGAGTGCTTGCCACGGTGCTTATCTGCTGCGGCGCAACCATCGGCTCACAATTTCCGTTCAGCGTCGGCGGCATAATCATTCAGCAGGTAGCTGAAAATACCGGTTTCCGCAATGAAGGT
>DONZ01000106.1 GCA_003512875.1 Desulfovibrio sp.
ATTGCGTAGTCATTCGCTTTGAAGGTCCCAAAGGAGGTCCGGGAATGCGTGAAATGCTCGGACCAACCTCCGCCATTGCAGGCATGGGCTTGGATAAAGATGTCATGCTCATTACTGACGGCCGTTTTTCCGGAGCAACCCGCGGCGCCTCTATCGGACATATCAGTCCTGAAGCTGCCGAAGGCGGACCAATCAGACTTGTTGAAAACGGAGACCAAATAAAACTCGATATCGAAGCACGCAGTCTGGAGCTGCTGGTCAGCCAAGAAGAATTGGAAAAACGGGCTAAAAATTATCAAGCACCTGCTCCGAAAGCCAAAACTCCGATTTTGCGCCGTTATGCAAAACTTGTAACGTCCGCCGCAACCGGCGCCATTTATGAAAAAGACTGACAATCACCAGCCGGACCCGATAAAAATTCTTATTTCATGACTGCATAAAAAACCACCGGCTGATACAGCCGGCGGAACAAAAAATTGTTAGATACAAGACTGTCCTCCCTTGGTATGTTTCGATGTGTTCGTCAATCAACGTCAAAGGAGGACAGCCTCTTATGAAAGACAGGTGATGTTTATTTCATATATAACAAAACTGTTGATACCGTAAGGTCTTTAAAATCGGTCATCAATAAATCAACATATCGGCATAAATTTTACAGCAATGAAGTTAAAGAAGCATGTAACACGAAATAGGACCTTTACTACAACAACTATTCTTGGATTTTTTGCTGTTCCTGAACTTGTTTGATATACTTCTGCCTGCAGTCGTCACTGCAAAAATATTCCACAACATCTCCGTTTCGCACGGAAAAGCTGTTTTCTTTCTCCACATAAACACCGCAAACCGGGTCACGCACCAAAATACCGTCTGCAACTTTTTTTGCTTCATCATTTTCAGATTTTTCAATATTTTTTCTTTTATCGTTCATAAATAAACGATAAAGGGCATACGCGGCGATACCGAAAATCAAAATTTTAAAAATCATACCATCCTCGCTTCATTAACTTTGATAAATTTTATTTTCCTTAAGACGATAATCAAGCTGTGACAATGCGTCTTCGATATGGATATTATGAATGGTGATGTGGGGGGCGATTTCATGCAGGGGAACCAAAACAAAAGCCCGGTCCAAAACCTTCGGATGCGGAACTTCGACCAAATTTGTCGAAATTTTCGTATTTCCCACTAAAAGAATATCTATATCAATTATTCTGGGTCCAAAACGCCTGTTTTCATCTCGGACTCTGCCCATCCCCGCTTCAATCCCCAAAAGGTAATTCATAAGATTATCCACGGCTAAATCAAGAGGCACGGAAAAATCATAATCAACCGCAATGACCTGATTTGCAAACCACCCCTGATTTTTGTCACCTTGAGGCTCTGTTTCATAAATGGAAGATTTCGCAAGAAAACGGATTTGCCCATGCCTGCAAATGTGCTCAATGGCTTTAGCCAAATTGCTTTCCTTGTCACCCAAATTTGAACCCAGAGAAAAAAAACATATCATACATACCTCTATAAATAAGGACTGAATATCCACATTGCGGCGTTTCTCAATCGTTTCAAAAATA
Source organism: Desulfovibrio sp. (assembly GCA_003512875.1). GTDB lineage: Bacteria > Desulfobacterota > Desulfovibrionia > Desulfovibrionales > Desulfovibrionaceae > Taurinivorans > Taurinivorans muris. Next base: position 1,572 of record DONZ01000106.1, read on the forward strand.
TCAAGAAAGGAAATTTGCCGTCTTCAAATACAGAATATGCGATTTTTTTAGAACTTGCAAGAACGCTGTCCGCAAAAAACCTCAAATAAGAATTCAATTGCACTGAGAATACTTCCAAATTCAATTCAAAATTTAATTTCAAACTTCTCGGGTCAAAATTAGTCGACCCCAAAAACGTATATATTTCATCGACAAGAATAAGTTTCGTATGGGCAAAGGGTTTTGGCTGCTTATACATTTCTATGCCTCCGTGTATCAAACTTGGCAGAATGTGGTCAGCAGCCCAGCTTACGAAATTATGGTCCAACTTTTCAGGCAAAATAACCCGAACCCTGACGCCCCTCGTTACCGCGCTCATAAGCGCGCTGATGATTTCCCGCGTAGGCAAAAAATAAGGATTGATAATGATAATTTCTTTTTTTGCACAGCTGAACACGCCGCATAAAAGATTAATGATCAAATCGTCGCTGTTTCCCGGACCGTCCATAACTATTCGCGCATCCATGGTTCCTGTGGCTGAACAAGGCGTAAAGGTCATATCCTGCGCTTTGCCGGTAACAAAGGCGAGATCAAGTAAAAAAACTTCCCTAAGCCCTGTCACGATAGGTCCGGTACATTTGAAATGCACATCCTGAACGCTGTCACGGGGGTGATATTTCAATAAATTGCCGTCGGCTATATTCATGCCTCCCGTGAACGCGATGGAATCGCAAATAAGCAATTTTCTGTGGTTGCGCAGATTTATGCTCATTTGAAAAGGAAAAAGCTTAAAAGGAATGAAAGAATATACCGGAACACCGGCTTTTTTCAATTTTCTGCGCAAAAAAGCAAAGTCCCAAAACGTTCCCAGTCCGTCCACAATAACATGCACCATAACCCCGCGTTTATGCGCCCTTATTAAAGCTTCGCTAAAACGCTCCCCGCTTCTTTTGCCGCTAAAGATATACGTGCTCAAAAAGACATAATGCTCCGCGTTTTCAATCGCTTCGAGCATTTTGGGATAAGCCTCGTCCCCATTGAAAAGCGGTTCAAACGTATTGCCTCCCACGCAGGAAAGCCCTTGGCTCCGCTCTCCTACTCCCATAATGGGATATTCTTCACGGGTATGGTTCGCCTGCACGGAAGACCAATGGTTTTTCCGTATGCTGTCCAGATGCCGGCGCCGCGCTTCCACCGCTTGGTTGAACAGTTTCGTCGCTTTGCTGTCAATCCTGTTGATTCCGAAAACAAAATAAAAAAACGCTCCTAAAAACGGCAGCATGATGATAACGCCGCACCATGCAAGAGCCGCCTGCGGATACTTGCTGTGCAGCAGGCAGTGAACGATCGCCGTAAAAGCGACCGCATAGCTCATCAGCAAAAATATCGTTACTAAAAATGCAATGGACATTACGCCTCCCGAATTTAATAAAAAATATATCATGGACAAAATTAATGCAACCCGTTATTAATGGAGTGAAACAACGGAGAAACTATGCAAAACATATTATCTATCATTCGACAGTATAAAATCGCTGATGAAATTTGCGCAAATGAATATGAAAACTGTTCCGCCCAAATCCGCGGTTTATTGAAAACCGCCATAGCCTTTCATTTTTCCGCAAGCGTGTATCCAAAAAACTGCGAACAATTCACGGAACATTCTTCTTCCGGATTTTGCCAAGGATATAAAAAGCAAAACATATCTGCCCTGCTTTTCCTTGTTGATAAAAAATACGATTCCCCCGCCAAATTCCTTTCCCTTCTCTGCCGGTCCATACGTGCAAATGTGCAGCAATGCTTCGTGTTCATTGATAAAAACATGCCTGAAGAAACGTTTCGTCTCTTTATCAATTGCCTGGAATTATGCGGAATAGAAAATTCCTATTATCTGCCGGACAAAGCGGTATTGAATGATTTTTATGCAAAAATGCAAAAAATTGCCGGCACACAAGTCAAACTCATAAACTGCAATGAAAACAACCAAGATTTTATTGCATTAAAACAAAAAGATATTTTCACGGAAAATCTTCCGCTTGAAATCATAGCCCAAAAATCTCAAAAAAAATTCCTTGAACTCGCCTACGGCAAAAGCGCCGCAGTCACATATCAAACACAAAATTCGCCCCAAACAGCCCGAAAACATTTTCAAAACATTCTTGAACACTGCTTCGAACACGGCAAAGACAACTATGATATTTCTTTCATCAGCACAAAAACAGCGGAGCAAAACTACGGAATGGGCATGGAATTTTGCTTTACACACCCGCAATTGCCACAAAACTTTTTTAACGATACGATTATTTTCAGCAACCTGGAAAGCAATTATCCAATAAGCGAGTAATCCATGAAAATAATTGAACATATTAAATCAACACGGAATATCGGCATTATCGCCCACATTGACGCTGGAAAAACAACGGTTTCAGAGCGCATTCTTTATTATACGCATAAAATTCACCGCATGGGCGAAGTCCACACCGGAAATGCGACCATGGACTTTATGCCGGAAGAACAGGAACGCGGTATTACCATTGCGGCGGCAAGCACGCATTGCGAGTGGAAAAACTTCAATATCAACCTTATCGATACCCCCGGGCATGTTGATTTCACCATTGAAGTCGAACGCTCCTTACAGGTTCTTGACGGAGCGGTCGGGATTTTTTGCGCGGTCGGCGGGGTTGAACCGCAGTCGGAAACAGTATGGAAACAATCGGAAGCCCTGCAAATACCAAAACTCGCCTTTATCAATAAATTAGACAGAATAGGCGCTGATTTTGAAACCGTTCTTTCTTCCATGCAAACACGTTTGCAGACAAAACCGCTTGTCCTGCAAATTCCTTTGGGGCAGGGGCAAGACTTTTCAGGACTTGCCGATTTGCTAACTTTGCAAAAAATTGAATTTTCGGAAGAAGACCAAGGCGAAACCGTGCTCTATACCCATCTGGAAGGCGACGAGCGTATTGAAGCCGAGATCTGGCGGGAAAAACTGCTGGAAGAAATCGCCGAACTGGACGACGATTTTCTAGAAAAATATTTTAACAAAACCTATGGCATTGAAGACATAAAAGAAAGCATACGTAAAATAGCTATTGCAAAACTGGCAACACCCGTTCTTATGGGCTCTGCATTAAAAAACAGCGGCATTCAGCCATTGCTTGACGCCATTTGCGATTACCTGCCAAGCCCTCTTGAGGCGAAACCGCTGAAATCGGAAGCATTCAACCCCGATACCGTAAAAACGCTCGTCTTTAAAGTAATGCTTGAAAATAATCACAGATTTTCTTTTGTAAGAATATATAACGGTATTTTGAAAGAAAACTCCACCCTCTATAATATCAATCTGCAAAAGCATGAACGCATAGACCATATCTATAAATTGCATGCGGATTATCATGAACGGGTGAAAGAAGCGTATGCAGGTGATTTGATTGGAGTTATCGGAATGAAAACCGTGCAGACGGGACACACCCTTTCCAATGACCCGAACCTTGAACCCTATGAGGATTTCAACAAATACCAACCGGTCATTTCTCTTGCTTTTGAACCCAAAAACAGTGAAGAAGCCGATATTTTGGACAATGCCCTCGCCCAATACACCCTCGAAGATCCGACTCTTCTCGTCAACAATGAAGAAGGCTTCCGCCTTGTTTCCGGCATGGGCGAGCTGCATTTGTCCGTCTTGGCGGAACGCATCGAACGTGAGTACAAAATAAAACCCCGTATCGGCAACCCTCAGGTCATATTGAAAGAAAGTATCAATAATTCAGAGCCGATACAAGCCAGTTACCGTTTTGAAAGAGAGCTTGGCGACAAACTGCACCAAGGACACGCCGAAATCAGTCTGCAAAAGCGCGAACGCGGACAAGGCAATGCGATATGCCTTTCCGAACAAGCGAAAACCGTTATCCAAAAACAAAAAAACATAAGTAAAGAAGATACGGTAAAAACAGTTGAAGATACTGCCTCAGCATTTTGGAAAGCGGGAACAACAATGGATTGGCGCTTGCGGATATTGAATTTACGCTTGTGAATATCCTTGAAAATGAAAACACGAGTTTGGTGGGTATACAAAATGCGCTCCATTTCGCTTTGCGTGAAGCGTACGCGCAAGCCAAAGTCGTCACCCTCTATCCGATTATGAAACTTGAAATTTCCGTTCCGGAAGAAAACCTCGGTGCGGTCATGAACCTTTTGAACACTTGCAAAGCAAAGATTGAACAGCTTTTTGAAAAACAAAATCAAAAAAGCATTGTCGCTTTGGCTCCCATGCAGGAACTTTTCGGGTTTGCCACTAATTTGCGCTCCTCCACGCAAGGCAGAGCAAGCCTGAGCATGCAATTTTTACGCTATGACACCCTTTAGGGCTGAATATGAACACAGAAAAAATTCCAGCAAAAAAAAGTTTGGGACAACATTTTCTGAAAAATGAAAGTGTTATCAATAAAATCATTGAGCTTGGCGATTTTTCCGCCGCCGATCAAATCTT
>DONZ01000076.1 GCA_003512875.1 Desulfovibrio sp.
CCTGCCCAAAAGTTCGGACGATGCGGGAAAAAGGGGAGGCAGGCTGGAATTTTGGATAAGGCTTCCGGGACGAACGCCGCGCATTTCGCCGTAAGGCATGAATAAAAGGCTGTTGTCTTTGAAGCCGACAACTTCCGCCGCAATGGGCACGTCTTTCTTATTGTCGGGAATGATATGGCATACATCGCCCAAACTTGCTTTCAGCCCTGTCGCTTCAACAACAAGACCGACAACTTTGGTTACTTTGCCGAAACTATGGACCGGGTTGCAGTCTTTCAATAAACGGATACAGGTCGCTGGGTCGAAAGGCATTGTTTTCCCTTATTGTTTACTGTCAAAGCCCATTTCCGCCAAAAGGTCGTCAGCAAGGTCGCTGGGCAGAGGGCTTTCCTGTTTCGGTTCATTTCCGAGAAATTCATCCACCAAGTCCTGTGCTTCGGCATGCGCGTCCGGGGAGGAAAAGGTCGGCAGTTCTTCAATGACTTCGATGGGTTCTTCTTGTTTCGTTTGCATTTGCGGAGCGTCAAAAAGGCTGTTGTCAATTTCCTGCGCGGAAGAGAGGGCTTGTTTTTGCGGTTGAACAGGATTTTTTGGCGCGGAGGCTTGATTTTGTTCCCGCAAAATTTCTTCCATGCCGGCAGGGGCATTGCCATTTGGTTCAGCGGAAGCCTGTTTGGCAAAATCTTGCGCTGTTTCCGCCTGCATATCGGTTTCCGGCATGTCTTGTTCCGGCATGATTTCCTGCGTTTCCGGCATAAAAACGGATTGCTCCGAAGGTGCGTCCGTCGAAACTTCTGCATTGCCTGCGTCCTGCTCAGGGGCTGGTATCGGGGAATGTTCCGTATCGGGCATAATTTTTTCAAGAGGAATTTCCGCAACGGGAGTTTCAGCTTGCTGCATGGAATGGGCAAGCACAGGATTGTTTTGCATTTCGCGGTTGAGGGTGTCCTTGACGTGTTGGGTCAGGAGTTCTTCCTCGCCGGAGCGGGGCAAAACAAGGTTATCCAAAATGTCCTGCACGAATTTTTGGCGTTCGCTGCGGGAATTTTTGACATAAACATTGTCGCTTTCAAGTTCAAGGCTTCCCGGTTCCAATTCTTTGGAAGATTCCATGCTCCAATTTTTTTCCCGGGAATTTTCCAAAACCTGGGTGATAAGTTCCGCATCGGCAGGATTGACCCGAACGATGAAATTTTTCTTGTCAATGAGTTTCTGCACGCTTTCATCAAGAAGCTGTTTCAAAATGGCTTCTTTTTCGGTGTTGGCAACCCAGCCGGTTCCGACTTCAATGGCGTCAAGGGTCAATTGCTTTAAATCTTCTTTCCACACATCGTAAAATTTTGCAATTTGCTCATGAATGGAGAGCAGGACAACGGCTGTGCTTTCCCCTAAAATTTGTTGGTTTTGGGCAAGAATTTGCTGAATTTCCTCATGACCTTTCCGCACGGCTTCATCGTAGACATCCTGATAGCGTTGTTCCGCAACGCCAAGTGTCGCTTGTGCTTTTTGCTCGATTTCCTGCGCCTTTTTTTCCGCTTGGGCGGTAATTTCCTGCGCGTGCAGCTCCGCTTCCCGGACAATTTCGTCACTTCTGCGTTTCGCCTGCAAAAGAAGGGCGCGCACTTTTTCAGTAGCCCGTGACTTCACGCTTTCAAGGTATTCATTTTCCGCCTCCTCACTCCATTTCACGTCTTTTTTTTGATTGAGGTAGGCATCAAGACGCGTTTCCCTATGGGTGAGAGGTCCCATGAAAATAGTATTGGTATTTTTTGCTTCAGGATTAGACAAAGACATCACCTCCGCCGCCGCGTGCGACTACGATTTTTCCTTGGGCTTCAAGGTTGCGCACTGTTTTTACGATACTCTGCTGGGCAGCTTCGACATCGGAAAGTTTGGTCGGTCCCATGTATTCCATTTCTTCCTTGAGCATGTTCGCCGCACGGTCGGACATATTGCGGAAGAAAAGGTCTTTCATTTCGTCGGAAGCGCCGCGTAAAGAAAGGGTAAGGTCTTCGTTGTTGATTTCCTTGAGAATTTCGCGGATACCCTTGTCGTCAATATATTTGCAGTCTTCAAACACGAACATGAGGTTACGGATGTCTTCAGCCATTTGGGCGGAAGTCTCTTCGATTTCAGAAAGGACTTCTTCTTCGGTGGCGCGGTCGACTTGGTTAAGAATTTCAGCAACGGACTGCGTGCCGCCGACTTTCTTTCCTTCCTTGCTGCCCATGGCGATAAGCTGGCTTTGCAAAACCCTGTCGACTTCCATAATCATTTCTTCGGAAACGGATTCCAACCGTGCCAAACGGATGAGAATTTCCGGACGAACTCCGGGAGGAAGCATGAGAAGCAAACTTGAAGCTTGGTCCGGTTTTAAATGTCCCAAGATAAGGGCGAGGGTTTGCGGGTGTTCGTTTCTCAAAAGCTGGGCGAGGAGTTTCGGATTTGCCCTGTCAAGTTCTTGGAAAGGCACGGGACCCGTTTCAAGGTTGAGGGAGTCGGCAACGTATTTTGCCGTTTCAGGGTCCAAATTGCTCGCAATAACTTGTTTCAATGTTTCCTGACCGCCTGATACGATGTCCAAACCGTCAACAAGAGCCATGTGGAATTCACGTAAAATCGCTTCAACTTCTTCTTTTGAAACAGAATCAAGTTCCATGATGGCACGGGAAATATTGGTGATTTCCGACCGTGTCATCCTATTAAATACGTCGGAGGCGAATTTATCCCCCAATGCAAGTAAAATAACGGCTATTTTCTGTGTTCCTGTAAATTCCATGTATTTTCCCCAAGTATTTGTCAAATAAATGGCAAATATTAATCTCTTAGTCTGATATGCAAAAAATCTGCCAAATTGTTATTTTTATCCTTTTATCAATATCGGTATCCCGCAGGAAAATGTTATGACAGCTTCGCAGGCTTCTGCAAAAATTTGGTTCGCTTTTCCTTGCATGTCCCTGAAAATCCTCGCTTCTTCATAAATGGGAACTATGCCCATGCCCACTTCATTGCTCACAAGGACAAGGGGAATTTGCGTATCGCTTATCATTTTCGCAACGTCGTTTGTTTTTTTTAAAATCGCTTCCTCCGTTTCGTTTGCGAGCAGCAAATTGGAAAGCCAAAGGCTTATGCAGTCTATCACTATGATTTTGGAATTGTTTCTTTTCGCAAGGTTTGCCGCGGAAATCAAATCATAAGGTTCCTCAATGGTGACCCATGTTGAATTTCGTTGCTTTTGGTGGTTCAGTATCCGTTTTTGAATTTCTTTGTCGGTACTTTCTTTTTGTTGACCTGCGGAATTTCCTTGTTCGGAATTTTCCTGCGGTGCCGCAAAACTTTTTTGCATGGTTGCTATGAAGGTTTTTGGTCCCTGAACATTTTGCGCATAGTGAAGCGCGAAATCGCTTTTTCCGCTTCTTGTCCCGCCGACGCAAAGCAAAGAGCGGGGTTTCAAATCCGCCACATCAAGGCGTTTATCAAATACAAGGCACTTATTCATAGGATATTGTGCTTAAATCATGGGCGAATTGTTCTAACGCATCCGCAAAAGCAAGGTTTGCGGGAGTATTGTTTCTGCGGTTGAGCCAAAGAGCCAATTCCAAGAGGTGGGGAACGGAAGCCAAATTCTCATCATAGCTTACGAGATATTGTTTCAAATCATTTTTTACTTTGCTCACGCGGGAACGCAGCTGTTCGGAGCGTATGGAGCTTTGTTTGATATTTTCCTCAAACGTGCGCGCCAAATTTTTGTTGTCCCGGTTTTGTTCAAAACCGAGCATATTTTCAGCAAAAAAGCGTTCTTCCTGTGCCAAATCGTTCTCAATGGCAAGCAGATTTTGAATGTTTTCGGAAAGCTGGGGGATGTCTTGCAATATGCGTATGCCCCGGGCATAGACAGTGCATTGTTTGGCATAGGCATTGAACATTTTTTCCTGTTCGGCATCCGGCATGTTTTTTTGTTTTGCAATTTGCCGCATGGAACGGATAAGGGCGGGGGACAAGTGTTCGTAAAGCACGGGAAGCATGTTTGCGTTATAGGCATATTCCAAAACTCCGGCACGTCCTTTCATGTGTTCCAAGCCCATGAGTCCTGTGCCGTAACGTTGGTTTATCCGAGGCATGGAAGTTGTGAGGACCGCTTGTCCGTCTGCATCGGTTTTGTAATTGTTCACAAGGTAATCAGCCAAGTCTTGAATAAAGAAAAGGCTGACAACGGGGTCGAAAGAAGTATCGGGGACAAGGGAGGTCAGCGTACCCTGCTTGCTTGGAAAAGCCGTATCCTGGGCAGACGGGGCGAGCTGATTGCTGCGCAGCTCTTCAAGTTTTGCGAGTTTTTCCTGTTTGTCTTTTTCTTGCGCCAGTGCGATTTCTTCCTCTGTAAGCATTTTGCGTCCGCTTTCAAGGGGAGTTATTGTGCTTGGCGGTTCGAGGGTGAAATCTTCGGGAGTTTTTTCTTCGGCGTTATTTTCCTGAAAGGTGTTATTTTGTTGGACCAGAGGCGTCATATCGTGTTCTGCGAGATTGTTTTCTGCATTTTGGTCGGGAGAAATTTTTGCAGGCTGTTCCGGGCTGAGTTTTTCAAAAATTTCATTGGCTGAATTTTGCAAGGAATTGAGAAGCCCTTTGTTTTCCGTATCATTTTGTGCGGAGTTTGTTTCAGAAGCATTGTCAGGTTTTTTGATGAATGCGTTGATTTTATTTTCGATTTCTTCCGATACGAAGGGAATGTCCGCCTTATCGGGGAATAAGGCGAAATAAACACCGGCAATGACGGCTAAAATGATGAGTATGGCAATAAGCAGGGAAAGAAAGGAAACTCCTTTCTTTTGTTTGTTGTTGGTTTGTTGGTTTGTATTGTTACTCATGAAAGGAATCCTTATTTTTGAGCTGATGTTTTTTTATTCAAATTCATGTATTTTTCAAAATTTTACAGTATATTGCTTGGTTATCATAATTTTCATATTGTGTTAAGTCTTATTTTTCAGAATGAAAATTTTTTTGAGGGAAATCATTAAAAAACATAAATAAAAACTGCTGCATACTTTACATGTATGCAGCAGTTTCAAATATGTTCAAAAACAATGACTAAGCTGGTACCGGGAGCGAGACTTGAACTCGCAAGGGCGTACACCCGGTGGATTTTGAGTCCACTGCGTCTACCAATTCCACCATCCCGGCATGAGAAGTATTAATAAAAAGAAAGAGCGTTCTTGTCAAGAAAAATTTTCAGGTATTATTTGCGTTTTTTATTCGCTTCCGCACTGCGTTTTTCCCACAGCTTCATTTCACGCATTTTTTTTCTTCTTTCCCGCTGCAATTCTTTGCAGACAAGGGGGCTTGTCTTTTTTATGCCCCATTTTTCGCGGTAGGAATCCGCGTCCAAATTATGGGTCGCCAAATGTTTTTTTGTGATGATTTTAAAACTTTTTCCACATTCGAGGCACGTGATTGTTTTTTCTTTGATTGATTTTGCCGGGCTGATATTGACGGCGACAGGCTCGCTTTCTTCCGCCGGCAAATCTTCAAGATAGCGCAGATGGTGGGAGAGGTTTTTCACCATAGATGTGATTTCCTCTTCTGACATGATACGGACAGAAGCTTGTGCCTTCACTATTTCAAGGGCTTGTTTCAAATAATCGTCCATAATGGCTCTCTTTTGGTTATAGGATTGAAAATCGGGCAAAGCGGGTTATTGCTGTGTGCCCCCGCTTTGCCTGCCTGCTTATTTGAAAAGTTTTTCTAAGCCTTTTTCAAGAAGCCTTCCGCCGTCGATAACGTCATTTCCAAGGGAATCGCCTGTATTGAGCAAGCCTTTTCCCAATATTTGCAGTTGCTTGGATAAATCCAAGCTTACGTGCGGGTCGCCGTATGTGCCGGTGACCTTGTAGGGGAAAACCAAACGCTGTTTTTTGAGTTCGGCGTTACCGGTTAAATTCAGGCTTTGTTTTGCCAGGTGGCTTGTTCCGTTTGCATTGAGCAGGATTGCGGAACTGTCGATATACGTATTTGTCGTTGAGAGCAAACCGTTTTTAATCGTAAAAGGAGCCTTCAGCGTGCTGAATTCGTATCTGTCGTTCAATTTCAGCTTGAGCTGCAAAAGGTCTGTTATGAAAGGGAGAAATTTCGTTTCGATTTTAATGCCTTTGCCGTCGATTTGTCCGCTTCCGTTCAGGGTGTTCAATGGGTCGGCGGTTTTCAGGTTTAGGGTTGATTTCACCGTAAGCTGTGCGTCCAATGGATTTTTTTCCATAAAGGCGGAAGCCCAGTTACGGGCGGTGATGCTTGGAGCGTCAAGATTGATGCTGACCAAATCCTTTGGCGCAAGTTCCAGGTTGGCGGCAACATGAATAGGTTCGCCGCCCTTGGTGACGGTGAGGGGTTTGATGTCGATGACGGTTTCCTTATTGTTCATTCTTCCCGTGACAACGCTGTGGATGGTGTCAAGGGTGAGTTTTTCATAGGAAATGTTTTTAGCGTCGGCTGTGAGCTTGAAATTGAAATTGCCGCTTTTTTGAGTTTGTTTTGGGGCGGTTTGCGTCCGGGCTTTGGGTGTGCTTTTTGCGCTTGTTTGGTCCTTTGCGGTTTCTTTAGGCAAATAATCCTGAACGGCAAGATTTTCTGCGTATAAATCGGCATTGAGGAATTGTTTTGTTAAATCGTATGAACCTTTGATTGAAATAAGTCCGTTGTTCGGGTTTAAGGTTAATTTGTTTATGACAACGGTTTTTGCCGTATTTTTTATTTCCGCATTCAGCTGCATTGTTTTGGGCAGATTGTTGAAGCGCATGCCGGCTAAAAAGTTTTCTTGAATGGCAAGGGGGAAAATATCGCCGCTGACAGTGACTTCCCCTTCTTTTTTATTTCCTTTGCTCTTGAGGGTCAGGTCCGCAAAGGGGCTTTGGACTGTTCCGTCAAGTTTTTCAACCATAACCGGCGAAAGGTTCATAATGCTTTCGGCTGTGATATTAACGGGTTGGCTGAAAGGAAAGCCTTTTGCGGGGGTGAATTTAAATGTTTCGATATCGTATTCGATGCTTTGCCCCATAAAGAGAAAACTGAGTTTTGTCGCTAAATCAAAGGCGATATCCTGCTGCTTATCCTTATACGCGAGACTTCCGTTAAAATCCACGGAAGAATTTTTATTTATGCCGAAATCTTCAATTTGGGCGTTGATGTTTCGGAGCTGAACTTCCTGTGCGTTGTCTTTGTAATAAACGTTGCTGTTTGTTATGGAAATTTCGGTAGGGACAAGATCGAAAATTTCTTCTATGGATTTTGCTTGTTTCGGATTTGCGGTATCGTTTTTTACCGTTTCCGTTTTTGTCTTGTTTCCGGTGTCGACATATTTGAGGGAGAGGCTGTCAACCTTGACGGAGTTGATTTGCACCGTGCCCGAAAAGAGCTTGAAAAGGGAAACGTTGATGTCGGCATTGTCGAATGTGACGGTGTATTCGGGAGAAGTTAAGGAAGATTTCCCCGCGCTGACGGTGAGAGAGGGAAAAATGCTCAGTTTGGGCAATTTTTCCATTTCGAGTTTTGCATTGAGATTTTTTTCTAAAACTTCACTGACTTTTTGGATGATGAAATCACTTTTTGTATTCACAAAAACAGTGAGACCCCCGAAAATGAGAATAAGGACGGCGGCAAGTCCGATTAATACTTTTTTCATACTTAAAACCTCATAGGCATATTATTTATGATACTTATCAATAACCTATTCTTTATGGCGTGTCAAAATAATTATGGGTTGTCATTATAATTATAGGTTATCATTGGATAATTTTAAAAAAACGGGAAAAATAAAAAATAATGAAAAGAAATATTTTTTTGCTTGACTTCGTACTTTGCTTGATATAAAAGGAATGTTCCGCAGGGGTGTTAACTCAGTAGGTAGAGTACCTGCCTTTTAAGCAGAGAGTCGCAGGTTCGAATCCTGCACACCCCACCATAAAGCCGATTGCGGAATAACGGCATATGCTGTTGCGGCGGTTTTATTCCGTTTTATTTTTTGTGACTTCGGGGTGTTAACTCAGTAGGTAGAGTACCTGCCTTTTAAGCAGAGAGTCGCAGGTTCGAATCCTGCACACCCCACCATTTGACCCACCGTCCAGGTGGCTTTTTTTTATTTTTCATTTTTTTTAATTTGTCTTTCTTTTCTCTTCTTTGTATACTTCTTCTTTAGCGAGGAGAAAAGTATCTTGTTGATCCATTCCGTTGTCCTGACTGTTTACAATGCACCTTTCGATGTGGACCTTTGTCTGCGGTCGTTGGCAAGTTCGCTTGATTTTTTGCAGGTTGAACTTATTCTTGTCGATGATGCGTCAAAACAGGAAACCCAGAAAATATTGGACGATTTTATTGCGCAGTACCCGCAAGCCGTTCTTGTGCGCCATGCGGAAAACAAGGGATACCTCCATTCCGTGAACGATGGAATACGCCATGCCCATGGCGATATCGTAACCTTATTGAACAGCGATACGTTTATTCCCGCCGGTTTTAGCGACCGTATTTTGGCATGTTTCGCAAGTTCCGGGCAAATCGGTGTCGCAAGCCCCGTCCTGTCGCACGGAAATCCTTTTTCCGTGCCGATTGCGAAACGGATGAAACAGGAATTTAATAGCGGCACCTTGCCGGTTTTAATGGATGTTATTGATAAGAAAGCAAAAAACATCGTTCCGCGGTATCCGGATATCGTTTTTCCCGACGGGGCATGTTTTTCCATACGCCGCAGCTGTTTGGAAAAAGTCGGAAATTTTAGGGAAGAATACAGTCCGGGCTATTTTGAAGAGCTGGATTTTTGCATGCGCGCCCATAAAAACGGTTTTCGCTGTGTTTTTATCGAAAATCTTTATGTTTATCATAAATCTCATGCGTCTTTCGGAAAAAAGAGGACAAATGAATATATGGCTCGGAATAAAAAACGTTTTTATGATGATTGGGGGCTGGAATATAAGCGGTTAAGCGCGTTGTATCCTAAAAAACAGCATAAAAAACGTGTTTTTTGTTCTTTTTATTCTTTTGGTTATTATCTTTTTGTGGAAAGCCTTTTAAAGGTTTCGCGGATTATTCCGGTTTCTTCTGTCCGCAGAAAAATTCGTGCTTTATATCAATAAGAATGGTGAAAATATGAAAACAATTTTAGTAACCGGCGGGGCGGGTTTTATTGGTTCTTGCTATGTGCTTATGGCTGTCGCCATGGGTTATCGGGTCATTAATTTGGATAAATTGACCTATTCCGGAAACCTGGACAACCTTGCAAGTCTTAAAGGGAATGACAGGCATGTCTTCGTGCGGGGCGACATCGGCAATTATGAGCTTGTGCAATATCTTTGCAAGGAATATGCGCCGCAGTATGTTGTGAATTTCGCAGCCGAAAGCCATGTGGACAGATCCATTCTCGACCCTGAAGCCTTTGTGCGGACCAATGTTTTGGGAACATGCGCTTTGCTGCGGGCGGTAAAGGAATGGCACGCATCTTTGGACAAGGAAAGCGCGGCATATAAAGATTTTCGTTTTTTGCATGTTTCGACGGACGAAGTTTTCGGCGCATTGAAACCTGCGGACCCGGCTTTTACGGAAAAAACGGCTTTTGCTCCCAACAGCCCGTATTCCGCGAGCAAGGCTTCCAGTGACCATTTTGTGCGCGCATATCATGAAACCTACGGGTTGCCCTGTTTGATTACAAACTGTTCAAATAATTACGGACCAAGGCAATTTCCGGAAAAGCTCATTCCTCTTGTGACGCTTAATGCTTTGAAAAGAGGAACACTTCCGGTTTACGGCAAGGGGGAAAATATCCGCGATTGGCTTCATGTGGAAGATCACTGCGAAGCGATACATTTGGTTTTGACAAAAGGTACGGTTGGGGAAACCTATTGTATCGGCGGAAACAGTGAAAAAAGCAATATCGAGGTTGTAAAAGCCATTTGCGCGGTATTGGATGAACTGCGTCCCCATGAAGACGGAAAATATGAAACATTGATTCAATTTGTCACAGACAGGCTGGGGCACGATTTCCGCTATGCCATCGACTGCTCGAAAATACGGAATGAACTGGGCTGGAAACCGAAGCATAATTTTCAGGAAGGATTGGCGGAAACTGTCAAATGGTATTTGGAAAACAGCGCATGGGTTGAAAACGTCCAAAGCGGAGAATACCGCCGTTGGCTGGAAAAAAATTACACCGGCAGATAAGAGGCTAGGAACATGAAAGAATGGATAGGCATCATTTTAGCAGGCGGTTCCGGAACAAGGCTGTATCCCATGACGAAAAGCGTAAGCAAACAGCTCATGCCGATTTACGACAAGCCTATGGTTTATTATCCGTTATCTGTGCTCATGCAGGTAAAAATCCGTGAAATCGTCATTATTTCAACTCCTGAACATTTGCCGCTTTATCAGGCTTTGCTTGGTGACGGTAAGGATTACGGCTGTATTTTCCATTATGTGGTTCAGGAAAAACCCGAAGGGCTTGCGCAGGCTTTTTTGCTCACGGAGCGGTATATCAAAGGAAAAAATACCTGCCTTATTTTGGGGGATAACGTTTTCTTCGGCACAGGACTTATCGCCAGGGCGGGCAATGCCAAGAAAAAAGACTGCGGGGCAACGGTTTTCGGATATCACGTGAACGACCCGGAACGGTATGGGGTTGTTGAATTCGATAAAAACCACAAAGTCATCAGCATTGAAGAAAAGCCCCGAAAACCGAAATCGAATTACGCCGTTACGGGTTTGTATTTTTATGATGAAGAAGTGC
The DNA here is from genome assembly GCA_003512875.1 of Desulfovibrio sp. GTDB lineage: Bacteria > Desulfobacterota > Desulfovibrionia > Desulfovibrionales > Desulfovibrionaceae > Taurinivorans > Taurinivorans muris. The sequence goes on from DONZ01000076.1 coordinate 10,757, forward strand.
TTGACATTGCAAAATCCATTAAGCCTTCCGCCCGCGGTGAACTGGAAATCACGGATGTGAATAAACGGTATTTGGAAAAGCAAAAGTTGAATGTCGAGCTTCTCGGACGCGGAATTGCGTGGCTTGATACGGGAACGCACGAATCATTGCTTGAGGCGAGTTCCTTCGTCCATGCAGTGGAAAAGCGCCAAGGCTTGAAAATCGCCTGTATTGAAGAAATCGCATGGAGAAACGGCTATATTACGGGTGAAGATGTTTTGCGTCTTGCCAAACCAATGGAAAAAAATGATTACGGGCAATATTTAATCCAACTGATAAAGGGCAGCGAATAGAGGTTGAGAATGGAATTTGAGCAAAGTCCTATCCAAGGCGTCATTCTTATAAAACCAAAAGTTTTTGGCGATAATCGGGGGCTTTTTGTCGAAACATGGCAAAAAGAACGTTATGAGGAAATCGGTATAACATATCCTTTTGTGCAGGATAATCATTCGCGTTCCGTATACGGGGTGTTGCGGGGGCTGCATTATCAGAGGGAACATGCGCAGGGCAAACTGGTTTCCGTTTCCTTAGGTTCCGTGTATGATGTGGCTGTCGATATCCGCTCGGACTCGCCTACTTTCGGCAAGTGGTACGGGGTGGAGCTTTCTGCGGAAAATCAATGGCAGCTTTGGATTGAACCGGGGCTCGCCCATGGCTTCGCCGTGACAAGCGAAACGGCCCATTTCCATTATAAATGCACGGATTATTATTTTCCGCAATACGAGGCGGGCATCCATTTCGCCGATCCTGATCTGGCTATCGACTGGAAGATATCATCTCCTGTTTTGTCTGAAAAGGATAAGGTTGCCCCTTCTTTTAAACAGTTTTGCCGGGCATTGGGCTTGTAAAATGCATGCTTCCGTTTTATCCTGCTGGGCTGTTGACGGGCTGACGCAAAAGGTCTTGGCGGGAAATTGCTTATCGAAGCGGGAAATACTTTCCCTCGCCCGTGCGGATTGCGGATATTTGGCGAAACAGGCGAATGCGGTCCGCCGTTTTTTCTGTGGTGACAGGGTTGATATTTGCTGCATTGTCAATGCGAAAAGCGGGCGCTGTTCAGAGGACTGCAAGTTTTGCGCACAGTCTTCTTTTTATCAGACCGGCGCTGAAGAATATGCGTTGCTGCCGGAAGATGTTCTCGTTGAAAATGCTAAAAAAGCGGAACAAGCGAAAATCGGAAGATATTCCCTTGTCTGTTCCGGAAGAAGCCCCGGCGGAGCGGATTTGCAGAAGCTTGCCTCTTGTTTGAAGCGGATAAAAGAAACGGCGAAGGTTTCTTGCTGCGCTTCCCTCGGCTTGCTGGATAAGGATGCCTATTTGCTGCTGAAACAGCATGGGCTTGAGCGGGTGCATAATAACTTGGAAAGTTCGGAAACGTTTTTCGCCAAGGTCTGCACGACGCATGGTTTTGCCGATAAGCTAAGGACGATACGCCTTGCCAAGGAATGCGGTTTGGAAGTGTGCAGCGGCGGCATTTGGGGGCTTGGAGAAAGCTTGGAGGACAGAATCGACATGGCTTTTTCCCTTTCGGGATTGGGAATTTCTTCTGTTCCTGTCAATATTTTATTTCCTGTCCAAGGAACGCCCTTTGAGCGGAACGAGCCGTTAAGCTATGATGAGATTGTTCTTTCCCTCGCCCTGTACCGTTTTATTCTGCCCAAAGCGTATTTGCGGCTTGCAGGCGGCAGGAAACTGCTGCCGGATAAGGGCAGGCGTTGTTTCGAAAGCGGTGCGAACGCCCTCATTACCGGTGATATGCTGACCACGCAGGGCATTGGCGCGGAAGAAGACAAAACCATGCTTAAATCGCTCGGCTTTTTGGTGGAGTAAGAAATGGCAAAAAAAATGCGCGCCGATCAGCTTGTTTTTGAGCAGGGTTTGGCGGAAAGCAGGGAGCAAGCAAAACGCCTCATCATGGCGGGACAGGGTGTCATCGATCCGCAGAGGGAATTGCCGGAAGGGGTGA
>DONZ01000230.1 GCA_003512875.1 Desulfovibrio sp.
AATGTTTGTAAAACTGCTTGAACCTTTTCAGTCTTCCCGCTGCGAAAGCGCTACCCTCGGCGTAATTCTCGATGAAGAAAAAGACAGGGAACGCATTTTTTCACCCAACCAAGTGAAAATTGCGCTGGCGCAAAACGGCGAGGCACTCTATTTTTCCCGCTCCCCCATTCCTTTCGCCCGCGATGCTGTGCGGAAAGCCCCTTATGTGGGGCATGTCGGCGTTTATGCGTTCAGACGCATCACGCTTGAAAAGATGGCGGAATTTCCGCCCAGTCCTTTGGAAGAAACCGAAAAACTGGAGCAGCTCCGTTTGCTTGAACACGGTATCCGCATGCAGGTACGCCTTATTTCGGAAGCTCCGCATGGCGTCGATACCCCGGAAGATTTGGAAAAAGCTCTTGAATATTACAATAACCACCCGGAATATTGGGTAAAATCAAAATAATCGGACAAATGTTATGAAAAAAAGCACGCTTTTCACATTTATGATCGGACTTATCATCCTTGTGGGTCTGGGTTCATTTATCGCGGGAAAAAATAACGCCGGCGCGGAAAAGAGCATGCCTGAACCCGCAAGGGCGGCTGAAGACATCGGATATGCCGAATACGCGGGGATTTATATGCTGAAGGAACTTCTTCCCTATGCCGCATATAAGGAAAATGTTCTGCCCCATGCCCAAAAACTTTTCGCCAGAAAAAAAATCACCCGAAAAGATTTTTCGGAATTTCAGGAAAATGTCGATAAAAGCTTGAGCAGCAAAGGATATTCCGTAAAAGAAGCCCTTATCGCCCATGCGAAAGAAGAAAGTTTTTCCGATTCTTTTCAGCGGAATATTGAAAAATTCAATGAAGACGCCGAAAAAATGGGACAAGGAATGAAACAGGGCATTGAAAATTTCATGAAAGGCCTTATGGACGAAAATTCCGATAACAAATCGAAAACGCAGCCAAAAGGTACGGAATTGTAAATGATACGCTTTCAATCTTGGAATGTGAACGGTTTTCGCAGTGTCCGAAAAAAAGAAGAGTGGGCATGGTTCGAATGTGAAAACAGCGCGGATATTGTCGGTATTCAGGAAACAAAAGCCCATGAGGAACAAATTCCGGCAGAAGACAAATCTCCTTTGCAAAGAAAGAGTTATTGGGCAAATTCCCTTGTGAAGAAAGGATATTCCGGGGTCGCCGTTTTTACGCGCCTGCAGCCTTTAAAGGTGGAAATAGAATTGCCCGACCCCGCTTATCAAGGGGAAGGACGTATCGTGCATTTGGAATTTCCGCATTTTCATTATTTCAACGGTTATTTTCCAAATGGCGGCGAAGAGCTTTCCAAGGGTGTTTTTAAACGTGTCCCTTATAAAATGGGCTTTTTTGAAAGTTTTCTCGCTTATGCGGAACTGTGCAGAAAAGAAAAGCCCATTGTCGTGTGCGGCGATTTCAACATCGCCCATAAGGAAATAGATTTGGCGCGTCCCAAAGACAATATCCACAATACCGGCTTTTTGGAAGAAGAACGCGCGTTTTTGGATAAAATGGTCGCTTCGGGCTATGTGGACACTTTTCGCCACGTGCATGGCGATACGAACGGGGCGTACACATGGTGGTCCTATAAAACGCGGGCGCGGGAAAGGAACATCGGCTGGCGTATCGATTATTTCTTCGTATCAGAAGAACTGAAACCGTTCATTTCGGACGCTTGGATTGAAGATACCGTTTACGGATCCGACCATTGCCCCATAGGGCTTTCCCTTGATTTGCCCGCGGAATGAAAACAAGCAATTTTTGGGTGAAAGTATGGAAAAGCGAAAAAACAAAAAACCCCGAACAATGTTCGGGGTAAATCTGGGGCGAAAGAAGGGACTTGAACCCTCGGCCACCTGGGCCACAACCAGGTGCTCTGCCAACTGAGCTACTTCCGCCGTGAACAATTTTTTTAATCTAAAATTCATCGTCCGTCAAGTTTTTTTATAAACAATTTTTTGGGAGTATATATGGACAGCCTATTAATTTCCGGAGGGGTTCCGCTCAAAGGAACCGTAAAAGCAAGCGGAGCGAAAAACGCCGCACTGCCCATCCTTTTAGGAAGCATTTTATTTGACCATACGGTTATTTTCGATAACGTGCCTCATTTAAGAGACATCCGAACCACTCAAAAGCTTTTGGAAACGCTGGGCTTTGAAACAAATTTCGAAAATAACCGCATGCACGTTTGCCTGAAAAACGAAGTTCTTCCGGAAGCTCCCTATGATTTGGTAAAAACAATGCGCGCTTCCGTGCTGTGTTTGGGACCGCTTTTGGCAAGGCTCGGCAAAGCGAGCGTCGCCTTGCCCGGAGGCTGCGCCATCGGGGCGAGACCTGTGGATTTGCATTTATCCGCCCTTGAGAAAATGGGGGCCGAATTCACGCTTGACGGCGGTTATATTATGGGCAGATGTGAAAAACTGCATGGCGCCCATATTCAATTTGACAAAGTCACCGTCGGCGGAACGGAAAATTTAATGATGGCGGCCTGTTTGGCTGAAGGGGAGACAATTTTGGACAATGCCGCACGCGAACCAGAGATTGTCGATCTCGCCAATTTTTTAAAGAGCTGCGGGGCGAAAATCGAAGGCGCGGGACAAACGCAAATAAAAATCCAAGGCGTGACAAGCCTGAGGCAGGAAAGCCCATACAGCATCATGCCAGACAGAATTGAAGCGGGAACGTATTTAATCGCGGCAGCCATGACCAACGGGGAAGTCCGGGTGGAGAATTGCCCTTATAAGGATATGGAAGCCCTTTGCAGCAAATTGGAAGCATGCAATGTCAAGCTTGATTTCGAGGAAAACGCCGTAACGGCGAAACCCCATGGTGAACTGAACGCCGTGGACATCCGTACCGTCCCGCATCCGGGATTTCCTACGGACATGCAGGCGCAGTTCATGGCGATGCTCACGCTGTGCAGAGGGTCAGCCATTGTCGAGGAAACCATTTTTGAAAACCGCTTCATGCATGTTCCGGAACTTGTGCGCATGGGAGCGGATATTCGGGTCACGGGCAATTCCGCCATGGTGCGCGGTGTTCCAAGCCTGACGGGCGCTCCCGTCATGGCAAGCGATTTACGGGCGGGCGCTGCTCTTGTCATTGCGGGGCTTTGCGCGGACGG
>DONZ01000111.1 GCA_003512875.1 Desulfovibrio sp.
TTGGACCCGAAACTTATCGAATTTACCCCTGCCGTCGCTGTTGACGCTGTTAAAAACGAATGTCTCGCAATGGGTTCCGTCCTTCTTGAATCCATTGACAAGATTGAAGAACTGTATTTTCATCACCAAAAAATCACCCGTGAGGAACTTACGGCGATTGAAAATCTTTTGGACAAGTACCATGCGGAAATCGGGGATTACTCACAAGCCCTCATGCGGCATAAGATTTCCGACTCCGAACTTGTCCGCCTGCACGGCTACGTAAGCAGCGCAGGAGATATGGAACGCATTGGGGACAAGTGCAAGCTTCTCTTCCATCTTTGGGAAAAGAAAGAAGAACTGCAGGGCGATTTTTCCGAACAAGCCATTGCCGAATTGCAGCAGCTGTTTGACAAGGCGAACACTGCCGTCGAACTTTCCGTGCAAAACATCAGCCTTCCTCCGGCAAGCGCAAAAGAAGCGTTTGCTCAGGTTGAAGACCTTTCCATGGAAGTTCGTCAAATGGAATCCAAAATCCGCCATATGCACGTGACAAGACTCGCACAAGGCTTATGCAACGCTTCAATCAGCCTCTCTTTCCTTGACGCTGTCGGCGCTATCGAGCATATGAGCTATCGTGCCAAGAAGATGTCGCAAGTCATTGTTCATCAGCATATTCACGAAAATTCATAACACACCGGCTTTTTATTGACAGATAAAACAAAAAGGGGCGCACGCCCCTTATTTTTTTACTTGATTTCCGGTATAAAAACACTCTCCGGCACAAAAAGGAAGTATTTCCGGATAACTTGTTTCATTACCGGTTATTATTTTGGGGGGAATTATTTCCCCCCTCTGTGTGAAACCGTTATGGACAGCGTCCACAACGGTTTTGGTTTTCATATGATTTCAAAATTGAAACATGTTGAAAAAAATTCACGGGAAAAACGTTTCCGAAAGTTTTCCCCGTGAAAAAAAGCATGATTTTTTCTATTCTTAATCCCGCCGAGAAGACCCTAAATCAGACCCTTTTCCGCTTGGGCTTGAATGGCGGTGATAGCCACGGTATTGATAATATCGGCTATTGTGCAGCCGCGGGAAAGGTCGTTCACAGGCTTCTTCAAACCTTGCAGAATAGGTCCGATCGCAATGGCGTCAGCAGCTCTCTGAACCGCCTTATAGGTATTGTTGCCCGTATTCAGGTCAGGGAAAATGAAGACAGTCGCCTTACCGGCAACAGGGCTGTCTGGCATTTTCGTTTTCGCAACTTCGGGGTCTATGGCGGCATCATACTGCAAAGGTCCTTCAAGAAGGAGTTCCGGAGCCCTTTCACGGGCAAACTTCGTGGCTTCTTTCACCTTGTCCACATCCTCCCCTTTGCCGGAACCGCCGGTGGAATAAGAAAGCATCGCAACCCGCGGATCAATGCCGAAAATCCTTGCGGTTTCGGAAGTTGTAATCGCAATATCCGCAAGCTGTTCAGCCGTCGGGTCGGGGTTGATGGCGCAGTCGCCGAAAGCAAGCACCCTGTCTTTCAGACACATGAGGAACGTACTGGAAACAATGGAAAACCCGGGTTTCGTCTTAATAAATTCCAAAGCGGGACGAACGGTATTTGCCGTCGTATTGACAGCTCCGGAAACCAAACCGTCAGCATCGTCCTTATACACCATCATGGTTCCGAAATAGGTGGTGTCAAGCATGCGGTCCTGAGCTTCTTCCAGCGTGATGCCTTTTTTCTTGCGAAGTTCCGCATAGGTTTCCGCGTATTCCTGGAATTTCGGATAGGTTGCAGGATTGATGATGTCAATGCCGTCCAAGTTGACAGACAAACTTCTCGCTTTTTCCTTAATCGCTTCAGCATCGCCAAGCAGAATGAGATGTGCGGTCTGACGGGCCTGCAAGGCTTCCGCCGCGCGGATGATCCTTTCTTCCGTTCCTTCCGGCAAAACAATACGCATAAGGTGTTTGCGGGCCTGGTCCATGAGTTTGTATTCGAACATGCGCGGCGTCATGCGGCTGGTATTATCGTCGACAATACGTTTTGCAAGTTCGTCGGAATCAATGTAACGGTCGAAATTTCCAAGAGCGGTATGCACTTTTCTTGTGTCGTCAGCATCGATCCTGTCACGCAGATTTTTCAGGTTTTCAATGGTTTCCGTCGTATTTGTCTTCACGGCAAGCACGGGAATGGACATATTCCTGATACCGTCCAAAAGACGCAAAATCGAAGGTGAGGGTTTAAGTCCGCCGGTCAGCAATATGCCGCTCACGCTCGGATACGATTTGGACATGCTGGCTATAATGGAGCCTAAAAGCACGTCGTCCCTGTCTCCGGGAGTGACAACCAGATTGCCTTCCTGGAGGAAGTTCAGGAAATTGCCCAAATGCATGGCGGCAATCAAATAATCGTCGATATGATAATCGACAAGGTTTTGTTCGCAGAACAGCACTTCGGCATTGAAGTTCTTCGCCACATCACGCAAAGAAGGACGGCCCAAGATATTGTTTTCGGGAATAAAATACACCAAAGGATTTTTTGCGTTTTTTTGTACGAGGTGTTCAGCGATTTCCGTTTTCAGCGCGTCCATATCAACCAAATACGGGTCCACTCTGTTCACAACAAGAGCGGCGATTTCAATGCCTCTTTGCGAGAAAACTTCCACAGCGGTTGTTGCGGCGGAACGAATTTCTTCCGCATTATTGTTGATGCTCGGGTGAACAAGCAAAACCGGCACGCCCAATGTCGCAACGATATCGGCATTCAATTCAATTTCAAAAGCACCGTGTTTCCCTAAAAAGTCAGTGCCCTGGCAAAGAATGAAATCATATTGTTTGGCAAGATTGTTATAGGTTTCCAAAATCTTATCCATTAAAAGGCTTACCTGTCCCGAATTGATCAAACGGCGAGCTTCTTCCAACGTGAATGCGTAGCATTGTTCAAAAGGTAAATTCAATCCGAAATACTCGCTGATTAATTGCAGTTCATGGTCAAACCCCGAAGACTCCTGCACAATCGGACGAAAAAATCCGACTTTGCCGACACGGCCGATAAGCAGACGCATAAGCCCCAGGGTGATCGCAGATTTACCGGATCGTTCCGCAGTTGCACTGATATAAAGTGTATTAGCCATTTCACACTCCTTTTAAAAAATAATCACAACTGTTATCACTTGCCAGATATGTCTGACAATTCCTCGCACGTTTTAATGCCCAAATAAAAACGGTGCGTTTTCTGATTCACAATAAATATTATTTTCAGAATCAAAATAGCGAGGTTGTGTAATAAATGCCCCAGCCAAAATTTGCTCGAAATTAAGCTTTCTGTTTCTCAGGGAATACTGCGCGGCATCATGGGTGAGTCCCCACCCCCCATAATAAGGCCAGCCATAGGTATACACCTGCAATGGAATGGCCAGTGCGTCTATTCCCAAATGAGAATCATACGTATGGATTTCCAATGAATGCCCGTCAACTTGGGTTATCGGACAATTGAAAATACAAAAAGTATTCTCCGCCTTTGTCATTGCGGAAGCCTTTTCAAGAAAGCGCTTCGCCCTGACTTGTTTTTTATTCCAGCGGGAAACATCTATGTCGTCAATCAGTTCAACGCCGGCACATTCAAATTCATCTTCGGCGCTTTTTCCTGATTTTGCGGACTGCGAACATGTTTCCTTTGTGAAACCCAACAATTCCAAAGGCACGAAATCAGAAGGACGGGCAAAAGGAATAAGCTCGTCCGCCAAATCCAAAATTTCAACAGGAACCTTTGTGTCATTGTTTTGCCGGCAATAAACGATATACGCTTCCGGACGTTTTTTTCTGATGTATTCTATAAGCTTGCCGTCATCGGACAAAGGCAGGGAAAAAGAATGGTAAGGTCTGCCCTTTTTATCCAAATTTCCGGACCCTTCCTGCAATACTGCGCTGTCAGACATTTTTTTGGGAGCCAAATCGGCATTACCGATAATGACAACGACATCCTGCCCCTTTTGCACGTTCGCATAATCATAATGTTCACGGAAAGAAGAAAGTTCCAATAAAAACTGCCGAAGCAGCCTCGCCCTGAGCAAATCATTTTCCGTCATGGTTTTTATTTGCAAAATCTTTTCCAAAGGCGGATACGGTCCCCCCTCAAAACACAGGGAAACCATTTTCTGCTGGTTATACAATCTGTCAAAAGCTCCGGGACGGACATGGACAAGAGGAATGTTTCCGCATTTTTTCCTCAATTCCTCTGTCGGCTCTTCCGCGGTGTAAACCATGCCCCTGTTATTGGACGCTGCCTCAATGCCTTGTTCTTCTTTCATGAAGCGGATATCGGCATGTTTATACATTTTGGAAAAAAACGCTTTTTGCTTTTCGTCAAAATTGATACAGGCAATGAAGCGTTTGTTTTCAAAAAGCTGCGGAACCTGCAGCAGAATTAAACGGACAAAGGCTTGGAAGTGTGAGGGCTCTCCGGTAATGGGATGCAGATAACGCGTAAAAAAGAGACAGATAGCGGCAAACAATTCTTCCTTTTTAACCTTGATATTCCGTCTTGAACAAGCGACCTTATCCTTGGTCAGCCCCCAGCCGGCATAAAAGGGCAGACCGTAACAATGCACGGTTTTACCAAGCAAAACAGCATCAAAACCTATTTTCGCGCTCACAGTATACACTTCATCGGCTTGCGCTAAAATGGAAAAAGAAGAAACCTGCTCGGAAATGATTTCTATGCCGTTTTCCAAAGCGAACTTTTTCAAATACCCCTTTTTTTTGCCTTGCAGGACAGAAGGAGGCTGCAAAAGGAAAAACGCCGCTCCGGGGTGCTGTTCCTTCGCATCAAGCACCATTTGTTTAAAACTCTCTTCCCTGGCGAAAACTTTTTTGAGTTCTTGTTTGCTCTTTCGTGACTGATCGATTATGACAACGCGTTTTCTGCCTCCAGGAGTGAACAGCTTATAAGGGGAAGCATCCAACACATAGCGTTCTATGCCTATTTTTTGATTGACGACTTCACCGAGGATTTCTTTCACTTCATCTATTCCGTAAGGGCTCAAAGCCGGAAAAGAGACAGGCAAAAGCGACAGGAAACGCTTTGCATACACCGTAAGCCGGGCATCTTCCATACTCTGCAAAGCGGAATATTCGGCGATATTTTGTTCTTCGTTCAGAGAAAAATCTTTGAAAATCTTAAGCAAACCGGGCGTTGCTTTCACACATTCCTCCCAGTCGGACGAAAAACGGGCGTCGGTATACGACCCTGTTTTTTCCAAAATGAACGAAGTGGCGACTTTCCCCGGAAGTTTGTACACGCCGTCCCTGATATTCCAAACGGGCAGCTTTAAAAAACGGGCGATAAAAGCCCCTCTTCCTTTCACCGTAATGAAAGCATCAATATTTTTCTTATATTTCAACGCGGTGCGAAAAGGCACGACAATCAATTCAGGATATAATTTTTGTATGTATTGCCCATACTTAGCATTGACACACGTAACTTTCAAACGCCGTATCTTCGTATTTACGGAATTTTCCTCTTGCTGACCAGACTGCATATTTCACCTACCGTATGACTAAATAAGACTTGGGAAAATTTTTTATTAAATATTGCTGTACTTTTTTTGCCATTTCTTCATTTTTGAAAGGTCCCGCATGCACAGTATAAAATCCGCTGTCCGTATAAATTTTAGCAGGAATATTGCGCTTTTGCAACTCCCGCACAAGCTTGTCCGCCATTGTTTTTTCTTTAAAAACAGCTAAGTGCACAAACAATTTGCCGCCGGAACCGGAAGCTTTCGCCGTATTCACATAAACCGGGTTCACCTCCGCCATGCTCAAATTGCTCGTATAGCCCGCTCCGCCCGCCGCCATGGAACCTCCGGCAAGGGAAGCCAACGCTGCGCTCACGCTTTTGTCCTCATCGGAATAAACAACCCGTTCTTCCATGGAATTGTTTCCCCCGAACAAAGCGCCGAAAATTCCTCCTGAAGATTTTTTGGCGGTGCTTGCGGTGTTTGCAGAATTTTTTCCATCGCCGTCAAGATATTCCAAATGGACTTTCGCCGTCCCGCTCTTAATCATGCCGATTTTTTGCGCGGCAGCCTGTGACAAATCGATAATCCTGTCATCGACAAAAGGACCTCTGTCATTAATGCGCACGACGCATGTCTTTCCGTTTTCAAGATTGGTCACAAGAATATTCGTATTAAAAGGAAGAAATTTATGGGCGGCTGTCATGGAATACGTATTGAACGTTTCCCCGTTGGAAGTTTTTTTGCCGTGAAACCCCGGACCATACCATGAAGCGATGCCGATTTCTTCAAACCCGACGGCGGAAGTGTACGGCGTATATTTTTTGCCATGCACCGTATAGGGTTTTCCTTTCGGCAAGTGGCTGTTTATCTGTGTGTTTATCGTCTTGTAATAGGAGCCGGACTTTCGGTAACTATTCAAATCTTCTTCCGAAAAACGGCTTTTTCCTTGTTGGGTATGCTGTTTTTTCTGAGAGCCGGAACTGTAAACAGGCTCCAAGGGAATACTGTAATTTCCTATTTGGATGCACCCGTTCAAAAAAAGCGCAATGCAGCACAATAAAAAAACACGCAGCATATAATCCTCATTTTTCATGCAAATATGTTGAAATAACGCATGGCTGCAACCAAAACCATTCCCGTAAGCAGCGTTGCGAACAGACTTTTTGTGAAATACGCAGCCAAAAGCGCCGGACCGAACGCTATTAAAAATAAATTTTCTTTTGCGAAAAAAAATTCACCGTTCCGCATAAAAATTTCGGGAGCGAGCAGCGCGGATAAAATAGCGACAGGAATATAGGAAAGCCATGTCTGAAAATTTTTCCCTATTGTCCGCTTCGCCAATAAGCCCATGGGCAATAAACGAGGAATATATACGCCTATCATCATCGCCGCCAGCAAGAAAAAACCATCGACAAAACTCATTTTTTTTCCTCAAACCGTGCCAATGGCACCATGATACCTAATTTTTTTCTTTTTGCAAAGACAAATATAAACCCAGACTTGCGCTTAAAAGCGTGGCGAAAATAATGCTCCACCTGTCAAAACCCGCTTCCATAAAGCATAAGGAAAGGACAGCCCCCGTCAAACAGACGATAATTTGTATCCTGTCAACCAATAAAGGCACAAGCAAAGCCGTGAACATGGCAGGCAAAGCAAAATCCAGACCCAGAGCTTCCACATTGGAAATAAGCCCGCCGGAAACAGCGCCCAGAAAAGTGCCTAAAATCCAGCCGGACTGAGCGACCAACGCAAGAGTCAGCACTTGCGTGACGGTCACTTCTCCGCCTGATTTATGATAGGAAATATTCGCGGCAAAAATTTCATCCGTCTGAAAATACGATAAAAATATTTTCCAGGAAAAAGGCAAATGTTTCCAAGGAAGAACAAGGGCGGCGCTCATAAGCACATGCCGCAGATTAACAAGAAAATTCGCAGCGCCGATAGACAGAAAAGAAGCTCCCGCTCCCAACATGCTTACCGCAATGAACTGCCCCGCACCCGCAAAAACAAAAACGGAAAGCATGACCGCCCAAAACGCATCCATACCGTTTTTTACAGCCAAAACACCAAAAGCGAACCCCAAAGGGATATAGCCTATCATGATAGGCAATCCCAATTTCAGCCCCGCGTAAAATGAAGCATTTCTCATAACCCGTCCATGCATTAAAGTACAACCCCTATAAAAGATACTCTTTTTAAAGTCAAATTGCCGGACCAAGAACCGCTTCGGAATTTTCACTTGCTAGAATGGTGCGCTCTTGGTATAAATCTTCTATTATCATGCAGCCAAAAGGAAAAAATATGCTCTGTCCCGACCGATTGAATCCCCATGATTTTCCCTCTCCCTGTTTTGTGACCGACCTTGCAAAACTGGAAAAGAATATGCAAATTTTAAATTCCGTCCAAAAAAAAACAGGGGCAAAAATCCTTCTCGCCCTCAAAGGGTTTGCCCAGTGGAAAAGCTTCCCCTATTTATCAAGAGCCATGCAGGGTCCATTATTCGGCGCCTGCGCAAGCTCCGTTGACGAAGCGAGACTTTCCAAAGAGGAATTTAAAGGGGAAGTCCATGCCTTTGCCGCAGGTTTCAGCGATGAAGACATGCGGGAACTTCTCACGCTTTGCGACCATATCACGTTCAATTCCATTAACCAATGGAAGAAATTCCGCCCTGTGATTTCTGAATATAACGAAAAACACGAAAAAAAAATCCTTTGCGGTTTGCGAATCAATCCGGAACATTCGGAAGGTGCCGTGCCTATTTACGACCCTTGCTCCCCAAGTTCAAGACTGGGAATACGCCTTAAGGATTTTGAAAATGAAAATCTTGATGAATTGTTCGACGGGCTGACAGGTCTGCATTTCCATACCCTTTGTGAACAAAATTCAGACGCCCTTGACAGGACCCTGCGCGCTGTCGAAGAAAAATTCGCGTTCATGCTTGAACGCGTTTCTTGGGTCAATTTCGGAGGCGGTCATCACATAACACGTGAAGATTATGATATTGATTTGCTCTGCCAATGCATTGAACGGATACAAGCAAAATATCCCGTGCAGATTTACCTGGAACCGGGGGAAGCCGTCGCTCTCAAAGCCGGTTATCTTATCAGCACCGTGCTTGACGTTATTCACGCGGATATGCCCATGGCTATTTTGGATACTTCCGCCGCCTGCCATATGCCCGATGTTCTGGAAATGCCCTACCGCCCGGCAATAACCGGATCCGGTGAAGAATATGAAAAGAAATTCACTTACAGGCTGGGAGGAAAATCCTGCCTTGCCGGCGATGTCGTTTCCACGTATTCTTTCGATACTCCGCTGAAAGAGGGCGATAAGCTCGTTTTTGAAGACATGGCGATATACAGCATGGTCAAAACAACGACATTCAACGGGCTCCGTCTGCCTTCCATCGCCTTATGGGATTCACGCACGAACGAGATACTTGCCATAAAACACTTCGGTTACGGGGATTTTAAAGAGCGGCTTTCATAATTTCCTTACGCTATAAGGATATTCCGTCTTGCTTGCAATTATTTTAATAAAGAGTAAAATACAATAAAATTCATACAAGGAGAAACCTATGTTTCGTTCATTAATTTTTGCATTGGCACTTGTATTTGCAACCGTGACAGCCGCACAAGCCGCTACCAACGTTGCCATCGCCCCCCTTATGCAAGTTGCTGAAAAAAGCAAACTCCAAGATGCCAAAACAAAATATTTGGATTCAAAGTTTGGTAAGGATAAAGAAAAATTAGAAAAAGATGTCAAAGCATTCCAAAAGAAAGCTGAAGAGTTTCAAAAGCAGGCAGCCGCTCTTTCCGATTCCGCCCGTCAGCAAAAAGGACAGGAATTAGAAAAAGAAGCCCGCGCCCTTGAAAGCCGCCGTCAGGAATTTACCAAGAAAGCCGCTCCTATTGAACAAAAAATCAATCAGCAAATCTTGGAAATATTAAGCCAAGCTTGTGCAAATTATGCGAAAAACAACGGTTTTGACATCATCTTGGATTCCGGCGCCGTTTTATACGCAAGTTCCGCCGCCAACATTGAAGAAGGACTTGTTGACGAAGTCAATAAGATTTGGAAAGACAAAGGCTCTAAATTCAAACTTTAATCCCGTAAGCCTGCATGTTTCCCTCATGCGGGCTTTTTAATAAATAAAATTATGTTAAAACAATTCACCCTGGCGGAAATCGCAGATTTTTTAGGTGCAAAATATCAAGGGGAAAATATCGCCGTCACAGGACTCAACACGCTTGAGGAAGCAACGGGGACAGAACTCAGCTTTTTGGCAAATCCTAAATATATCAAACAAATTGAAACAACAAACGCCGGTGCCGTAATCCTGCACGAAAACCATGCCCAGGCTGTAAAAAATGCGATCATCAGCGATAATCCCTACTTCGCCTTTGCCCGCTGCATGGGACTTTTTGCCGAAAAAGAAGGTTTTTTTGAGGGCGTAAGCGAATTCGCGTCCATACACCCAAGCGCTAAAATCGG
>DONZ01000074.1 GCA_003512875.1 Desulfovibrio sp.
CGGCGGCACGCCGATAAGCTCCCGGGCGGACTGCAAAGAAATGAACGCCAAGCGGTTATCATAATCATTCAACCCGCTTTTAAAAATTCCTGCAACACGGTATGAAACGATTTTAGGCACAAAACCGGCTGTCGTGCGTTCTCCGCTCGGTGACATCAGATTGATGCGGCTGCCTATGCGAAGTCCGAAACGCGCAGCCAATTCTTTGCCGACAACAATGCCCTGCACCCCCTTGGACCGAATAAGACCGTCCAATGAGCCCTCTTTCAAATGCCGCAGAACCGTAAGGGCTTCATCGGCGTTACCGGGTTCGATTCCGCGGATGATAAGTCCTGTCGCTCCCTGAGGACTTGAAAACAAAACTTCCGTATACAAAAAGGGAGCGGCGGCTTTGATTTGCGGATTTTGTTTCAAATTCTCCACAATACCGCTATACCCTCCACTCCCGTCTTCATTGACATCCAACATTTCAGGAATAAGGCTCTGAATAAAAAGATGTGAATTTGCGCCTAAAATTTTATTGCGTATATCTTCGGTAAAACCGTTGTAAACCCCCATGACAACGACCAACGCGCCAACGCCGATAGCCACGCCGAGAACCGACATGATGGAAATTACGGAAATAAACGCCTGCTGCCTTTTGGAAAAAAGATAGCGTAACGCGATAAAAAGCTCAAAACTCATGAGGCGCTATACTTCATGTCTTAAATGAGGGAAGAAAATAACCTCGCGGATAGAAGGCGAATCAGTCAAAAGCATGACCAAACGGTCAATGCCTATGCCTTGCCCCGCCGTTGGAGGCATGCCATATTCCAAAGCGCGCAAATAATCTTCGTCAAGAGGGCATGCTTCTTCGTCACCGAGATTTTTCGCTTCCATTTGCTTTTGAAAACGGATACGCTGATCCACCGGATCGTTCAATTCTGAAAAGGCATTGGCAAGTTCGCCGCCCGCAATAAAAAGTTCAAACCTGTCCGTCAATTCCGGATTTTCGTCATTGCGGCGCGCAAGAGGAGAAATTTCGGCAGGATAATAATAAACGAACGTAGGCTGAATGAGTTTCGGCTCGACATCCAAATCAAAGAGCATTGACTGCAATTTGCCGATTCCCAAGTTATCCAAATTCTTTTCGCCGCGGGAAAGGAGATAGTTTTTCACAGCTTCCGTATCCGTATAAAATTCCGGCTTATGATTGCCGTATTTTTCCAAAGAATCATGGAACGTGATACGTTCCCACTTGCCTTTTGTCAGGTCGATTTCATCTTCCTGATATGTGACGATTGTCGAACCGCAAACAGCATACGCGATGGAAGAAAACAAATCTTCCGTCAAGTCCATCAAATCCCAAAAAGTCGCATAAGCCCAGTAAAACTCACACATGGTAAATTCCGGATTATGCTTGGTATCCGTACCTTCATTCCTAAATGAACGGTTGATTTCAAACACTTTTTCCAAACCGCCCACGATAAGGCGTTTCAAATACAGTTCAGGCGCAATGCGCAGATACAATTCCATATCAAGAGCGTTGTGATGCGTCACAAAAGGACGGGCGTTCGCCCCCCCTGCGAGAGGGTGCATCATGGGCGTTTCCACTTCCACAAAATCCCTGTTCTCCATAAAATTCCGAAATTCACGGATAATGCGGGAACGCTTGCGGAAAACGTCACGGGCTTTGGGATTTACGATTAAATCGACATACCGCTGGCGAAAACGCATTTCAACATTGGTGAGTCCCGCATGCTTGTCCGGCAAAGGACGGAAAGATTTCGTCAGCAGTTTGACGGAGGAGCAGGAAAGGGTCAATTCCCCCGTTTTCGTACGGAACAACGTACCGTTCACACCAACGATATCACCAACATCGAGTTTTTTAAAAACTTTAAATTCGTTTTCGTCAATACGGGACTTATCCGCATAACACTGCAAACGTCCTGTCCTATCCTGCAAATGGAAGAAAATGACTTTCCCGAAAGAACGGGAGGAAATAATCCTTCCTGCCAAAACAAAGACGGTGTCGATAGCTTCCAGCTCTTCTGCGCTGTACCCCTCAAATTCAGCACGAACGACACCGCAGCTGTCTTCCTTTTTAAAACCGTTCGGAAACAGCGGTACGCCGGAATCCCATATATCGCAAGATTTTGCCACACAGTTTTTTATAACTTCGTTCAATTCCCCGTGCTCTTGAAAACTCTCAAGCATAGGCATAAAATAAGAAACATGTTCAGACTGACTTGCAATTTTTATCGCTTTTTGATGATTGGGGGTACTCATTAAAACTCCACAAAAAAATATCAGAAGATTATGGGTTTCAATATTATTGAAATATGTTCCCATAGTCAAGACAAAGAACGAAAAAAAAACAAATTTCCTTAGAATTTTTATATTTATTTTATTGACAAAGCCATAAGGAACAAGTTACTTTTCTTAAATGATTTTACCGTATAAAACCTTTAAACGCTTTATTCAGCATATTCAATGGATAAGCGTTTTTGTTTAATCAACAGCCTTTGTTAAAAAGGAGATACATCATGGCAAAATGCTTAGGCAAATCCCTTACATTTGAAGATATCCTACTTGTACCTGCATATTCGGACATCACTCCGGACATGGTGAGCCTTGAAGCATGGCTTACTCCGGAAATAAAACTCCCCATTCCCCTTCTTTCCGCCGCAATGGATACGGTTACGGAATCCGCCATGGCTATTTCCATGGCACGCAACGGCGGCATAGGAATCATTCATAAGAACATGAGCATTGCGGACCAAAGGCTGGAAGTTGAAAAAGTAAAAAAATCCGAAAGCGGCATGATTTTGGACCCCGTCACCGTCGGTCCCGATGACACGGTGCAAAAAGCTTTGCAGCTCATGCACGATTACCGCGTAAGCGGTTTGCCTGTCGAAAAAAACGATACCCTTGTCGGCATTCTGACCAACCGTGATGTGCGTTTTGTGACAGAACCTGAAAAAGTCCTTGTTTGCGAAGTTATGACAAGGGACAATCTTGTCACCGTTCCCATGGGCACAACCCTTGAGGAAGCCAAAAAACACCTGCACACCCATAGGATTGAAAAACTGCTCGTTGTGGACGCAAACCGCAAGCTCCGCGGACTTATCACCATGAAAGACATTGATAAAGTCCAAAAATATCCGGATTCATGCAAGGACGACAAAGGGCGTTTGCGTGTCGGGGCAGC
>DONZ01000162.1 GCA_003512875.1 Desulfovibrio sp.
ACGTTGAACGCTTCATAAATATCATCGGTTCTCGCATTATAAACAGCTTTTTTATTCAGCAAATCCGTTTGATATTTTTTGATGGAGTTCAAACCTTTTTTATATGCCTGTTCCGCCGACGGAATAAAGAAAATTCCCCAGCGCTGCGGGGCAAAAGCGAATTGGTTCAAGCGGGCTTTGTATAAATTTTCATTTTCTCTGTCGCTGCTGCCGAGTTTTGCGATAACAGTCGAATAATTGTCAAGAAGCATTTTTGTTGCGACATATGTTCCGAATTGGCGGTATGCCCTGTTATCCATCACCCATTTATTAAAAATAATATCATTAGCCGACCAGCCATAGGTTGAATCAAGTTCATACCGCATTCTGTTCACCAAAGCATCCAAAAGCTGCACGCCTTTTTCTTCTTCTGTCATTTCAGGCGAATAGCTTACTTGATAACATTCGGGAAAAACGGTTTGGTCCGTGAGGGCGTAAAGTTTTTGAAATCCCCACATGGACGCAATAAGAGCGATAAAAATCGCAACTTGCATGAGCAATGTTCTTGCCACAATAAAAATATGGTCTTTACTTGGTGTGTACATATATTCCTCTTTTACAAATACGCAATGATCATTTCATACGCATATTCAAAAAACATTTTTTGCGCTTGCTGATGATCATACGTTGTTAAAATATTTTCCGATGCATTTTCCCGTTTGCCGAAAGGTTGTCCGATACGGGCCACACAATTGCCCAACGTGAAAGGTGCGACGGAATAATCCAAATACACATTTACCCATTTTTTTATATGTTCAGCCTGACCGTGCGGACGAACAAGCCCCACGGGATCAAGACTAATCACCAAATCAACAGGAAGAGCCGCATACTGCCAAAAAGTTTTAAATACGGAACAAGCCCCCCAGCTGTGTCCGACAATAAAAATCTTTTTGCCTTGCTTATGGTATGCAGTCAGCAGTTCTTCCATAGCATACAAATCATCATGTTCACGATAAAAGACATCAAGAGCAAAATTATTTTCCGCAAGCCGTTTTTTAAATTCAGGAATAACCCGGTACAAATAGGCATGAAAGCCATCGCAAAAACCACCGACAAACAAAAGGGCATCATTCTCGATTTGCTCCTGATGCTTCAGAATTTCGGCGATACACCCGTTTTCTTCCTGCCAGTCCGCAGGCTTTTGCAGCCGCAAACGTTTCAACAATTCCGCGTCATTTCTTTCATAGGTAAAATTAGTCTTCTTATGCCTTATAAAATCAGCAAAGCCCATAAAATTACCATAAAAAATCACGAGAAAAACGATGATAAAAAAAGCAAGAAATTTCATACGGCAAAAACCCCGTCATGAAAACAGGCTTCCTCATTATTTCTTTTTCATTTTCTTTTCATACATGGAACGTTTCAAATAACTGATCCTATCCACAAAAAGTTTACCGTCCAAATGGTCGGTTTCATGCTGCAGACAAGCCCCGAAATACCCCTCGCCCTCAAAATGGACAAGGTTGCCATCCAAATCCAAGCCGTCCATCGCCACACGTTTCGGACGTGCGACTTTAGCCCGAAAGTCCGGAACAGATAAACAGCCTTCATTTTCAATATGCTTCGCCGGATCCAAAACCGTAATCACAGGGTTGACAACCACCCGAAAATCCTGAGGAATTTCCTCATCCGTATCATGGGACCGCAATAAGCTGACATCAACAATGACAACCCGGCGTAAAACACCTATTTGGGGAGCGGCGATACCCACACCGCCGACAGTTTTTAAAGTATCCAGCATATCTTGCGCAAGTTCACGCACGCTGTCGTCGATTTCTCCGACAGGCTCCGAAACTTTTTCCAAACGCGGGTCCGGATATTGCACAACAGGTCTTAACATAATTTACTCTTGCTCCGCCTTTTTGTTTTCTTCACGCAAACGGAGCCCGAGATCGCGAAGCTGTGCCGCCGCAACAATATCCGGCGCATTTGTCAAAAGGCAGGTTGCTTTTTGCGTTTTAGGAAACGCAATAACATCACGGATAGAACCCGCTCCAGCCAAAAGCATCGCTATGCGGTCCAAACCAAAAGCAATACCGCCATGAGGAGGCGTGCCATATTCCAGCGCATTGATGAAATAGCCAAACTGCGCATACGCTGATTCGTCTGTAAAGCCAAGCGCCTCAAACATATTGAACTGGTCTTCCGAAGTATGGATACGAATGGAACCGCCGCCGATTTCATTACCGTTTAAAACCATATCGTAAGCACGGGCTTTCGCCTTTGCAGGGTCTGATTTCATAAGGTCTTTCGTATCTTCCCTGACCGCCGTAAAAGGATGGTGGCAAGCCACGTAACGTTTTTCTTCCTCACTGTATTCAAAAAGCGGAAAATCCGTAACCCAGAGGAAATTCCATGAATTTTCCGGAATCAATCCAAGCTGCTGCCCCAAACGGATACGAAGATTACCAAGAGCGGCATTAACCATGGATGCGGCACCTGCTTGGAAAAACGCAATATCCCCAACATGCAAATCCAGCGCTTCTTTGATCGCTTGTTTTTCTTCTTCGCTAAAGAACTTGGTAATAGGAGACTGCCATTCGTTTTCATGAACTTTAATCCATGCCAAGCCTTGAGCACCGTAAATTTTCACAAATTCCGTATGGTCTTCAATTTCTTTACGAGTCATGGCTGCGCCGCCGACAACCTTCATACCTTTAACAAGTTCCGCTGTCGCAAAAAGCTTAAAACCCGAACCGCGCACAATGGACGTGATATCTTTTAATTTCATGTCAAAACGGGTATCCGGCTTATCCACCCCGTAATCACGCATCGCATCATCATAAAACATGCGGGGGAAAGGAACGGGAATGTCAACATCCATAGCTTCTTTGAAAATGCGCTTCATCATGCCTTCAGCCATTGTCATCACATCATTTTCCGCAACATAGCTCATTTCAATATCGATTT
>DONZ01000033.1 GCA_003512875.1 Desulfovibrio sp.
TTTGTTTGCTATCGGGCGATTTTCTCGAGTTGTGCCCTTTTCAGCTTAACAGCTGTGTATCGGAAAATTTTTTCTATTGTTTGGCGGGTGGTCGTTCTGTAAAACAGTCCGGCAAAAAGCCAGCCGGTACTATTAAAACTTGAAGTTTTTCAGCGAGCTTTGAGAAAATACAAATAAAATCACGATAGTGTCCTAATTAAAATAACTGATTGAATGGGGATAGGAATATGGGCATTTTCATTGAAAATGAAGGGGGGCGAATATGAAAAAATTATACAGCGGCATATTGTTTGGCTTGGCGCTTGCGTTCATTGTTCCGCTGTCTGTTGCTTATGCCGAAGAAGCACGGGACGAAACGGACGCATTCAAAAGAAAGTATCTGACAGTAACGCCTCCGACCGGCTGGGAGATAGAAAAACAATCGAGCGGCGCCGCCGGTTTTATGACCGGAATGCTTGACAGCGGCATTGTTTATGTGCGTACCGGCACCATGTCGGGCGTTGTTATCTGTCCCGTATTCAATCTTGATGAATTATCCGCCGAGTGGAAAGAGGCTGAGCCGGATTCTTTCCGCTCCGGTCGCTGCCTTATTCAAGGCGGCAATGATATGATTCTTATTATGGCTCCTTTGAAAAAGGATAAAAAAGGACAGAATGGCGCTATGTTCATTATTATGGATGAGGAGGCATCAGATGCGGAGAAAATTCTGCAAAATGCCCTGCCTTTGCTGCGTCTTTTCACGCATTTTGATTTATCCGAAGCAATTCTTGAGGGTAAAGTATAAGGGGAATTTTTTTGTTGCGGTATTACAATGGTTTTCTCTGCAACAAAACTGTGATTGTTTCGGTTTTGCCGAATAGTTTTCCGCAATCAGGAACATAGTGCTGCCGTCTTTTTCCTATTGCTTTTTTCAGTTTTGATTTGGAATAATCCTTTTTGAGGGCGGAGGGCTTAGCCCGTTGCCGAGAAGAACATAAAAGGGAAAAATGCCGTTTTTGCAATAGGTAGTTTATAGGCGGAAGGGGTATCTTCGGTTATCGCAGAAAACTGCTTACAGCACGAAAGCCGCAATTAAAGCCGAGGATGGATTGACGCTTTCCCGGATTTTGAGCATTTCAGCAAAGCATATGCCCGAGTTTTAAAGCGGAAAATGCGCCTGTACGGATGATGATTGCGCAAGCAAACTCAACGGGTGATTGAAACCGGAATATTGCCGGTAAAGAACAATAACAAGCATGTTCCGTTTTCTTTTTTCATTTTTAATCGTTTTCGATTAATTCTGAAATGGCGACAGCAAGCTCATTGTAATGATCAAAAATGGTTTTTCGTATTTGTTCGGGATTTTTGGTGAAGAAAGAATCCACAACTTTTTTATGTCTTGAGTAAAACGATTGGGGGTTAAAGGATTTTTTCCAGTATTCACGGCATAAGTATTTTGAAATATTGGAAGAAAAACGGCGTGCGTTTTCAATTAATTGTTCATTGGTGCAGCGGGATAAGAGCATATTGTGCAAAAGTTCGTCAAGCTCGGCAAGGTCTGTGATATCGGCGGCTTTTTTGCTTTTGTTTTCCATTTTTTTTAGAATATTGAGCAAATCTTTGTTATCTTCATCGGTCCAATTATCAAGGGACATGATAATTCCCTCTGCTTCCAAAATGGCGGTAAGGGCGTATCCGTCAATAATTTCTTTTGCAGAGAGCACCCGAATGGTTTTTCCTTTTTGCGGTTCGGAAACGATAAGACCGTCTTGGGTGAGAATTTGCAAAGCTTCACGTATCGGCGCTCGGCTGATGTTGAGAAAAGTCGCCAAATCGTTTTCTTTTACAGGGGCGCCGGGGGATAATTTTCCCTCCTGAATCATTTTTCTAATGAATTGACTGACTTGAATCGCATACGTTTGCTTTTTAAAATCCATTTCACACCTTACGTATTTATTTTCGATATATTAAGTTAAAATCCGCGCACATGTCAAGACCAATATTTCTTACATGAATTTGCTTGACATTGAAACTTTAAAAGTATATTTATTAAATGTCGACATTAATATTGTATGAGGTTAGTATGAAAAAAATCATTTCAAGCGATAAAGCCCCTAAAGCGATAGGACCGTATTCACAAGCTGTCCGATCCGGCGGTTTGGTTTTCTTTTCCGGGCAATTAGGCATCAATCCCGAAACAGGAAAACTTGCTGAAGGCGGGGTTAAAGCGCAAGCGGAACAGGCATTGAAAAATATCAGAGCTATTTTGGAAGAGGCTGGAACCGGTGTTGAGAATGTTGTAAAAACAACGGTGTTTATCACGAAAATGGATGATTTTCAGGAAGTCAATGCGGCATATTCTGCTGTATTCAGCGGGGATTTCCCCGCTCGTTCCTGTGTTGCGGTCCACCAGCTGCCATTGAACGCTTTGGTTGAAATTGAAATTATTGTCGCTTTGTGACAACAGGATTAAATTAAGGAGAACAGCGTATGAATTTAGCGCAATTTCCACGCCGCGGCTATGTTAAGGAAGCAACCCCAATCGAATTTCTGCCGAACTTTTCCAAAGCGCTCGGCGGTAAAGTGAACGTGTATATCAAACGTGACGACCTGTTACCCGGAACAAGCGGCGGCAACAAAACCCGCAAGCTTGATTTCTGCATTGCCGATGCCTTGGTGAAAGGCGCCGATACCATTATCACATGCGGTGCCGTGCAATCCAACCACTGCCGTTTGACTTTGTCCTGGGCTGTGAAAGAAGGACTCGATTGTTATCTTGTGCTTGAAGAACGTGTGAAAAACAGCTATAAGCCAGAAGCTTCCGGCAACAATTTCCTTTTCCGGCTTCTCGGCGTGAAGGGAATTACCGTTGTTCCCGGCGGTTCCGACATGATGGGAGAAATGGAAAAAGTAGCTGAAAAATTGAAAGCTGAAGGCAAGAAGCCTTACATTGTTCCCGGCGGGGCTTCCAATGCCCTCGGCGCGTTGGGCTATGTGGGCTGCATGGAAGAAATCATGCATCAGATGTTCACCCAAGGTCTGACCTTTGACCATATGGTTGTTCCCAGCGGTTCCGCCGGCACGCACGCAGGCATTATCGCCGGCATGATCGGCAACAATATCAATATCCCCGTTACGGGTATCGGCGTAAACCGCCCTAAAGCGGTGCAGCAGGAAGCTGTGCATAAGTTGGCGAACCAAGCTCTTGACCTTATTGGTGTTGAGCAAAGGGTTCCGGCTGATAAAGTCATTGCGTTCGATGATTATGTCGGTCCCGGTTATTCCCTTCCGACGGACGCAATGGTTGAAGCCGTAAAACTTCTTGCCCGGACCGAAGGCATTTTGCTTGACCCTGTTTATTCCGGCAAGGCGATGTCCGGCCTTATTGACCTTGTACGAAAGGGATATTTCAAAGAAGGGTCCAACATCCTCTTCCTGCATACCGGCGGTTCTCCCGCTTTGTATGCGTATTTGGATTGTTTCGGAAACTAAGACCATAAGCATGGAACGTGTTATGAATACGGCATGCGCCTGATAACGTTTTCCTTGTCCCTAATGATGAGCCCATATGACTTTTTGGTGGTTTGCATTAAAAGAAGTCATATGGGTATTTTTTTGAGGAAACAGAAACAATGCGGTATCTGTTCATCGTATTGCTGATTAACAACGGTAAACAGATAGTCGTTCAATATTGCCGGTGTCATACGATGAACAATATTTCATAGCGTTTTTGTAAAAAAAGCCCTCTTTAACCGAGAACTGATTAAGGGGGCTGCTTTTATAAGGCTATATGATTGTTTGTGTTTGTTTTAGTCAACAGCAACCATGCTGAGGTTATATTCCACTTCCATTCCGGCTTCCAAGGAATAGGTCAGCAAAGAGCCGTCAAGCATGTTTTCTTCGACTTTCTTATAAATATCGCGGTATTTTTCTTCAAGACCGATTTCAACATCAAGAATAAGCACGGAATAACGGGTTCTCATCGCGTGGTCTTTTTCTTTTTCCGTATCGGCAGAAGCGCGGATGAATTTTATCTCCGCTCCGTTTCTTTTGAGGGAATTGGCAAAGGTGTTGATATAACAAGCCAGCGCCGCAACGCAAAGAAACCGTTGTCCCGTGTGGTCTTGGTTTCTTTCCTCGTCGGATACCGCATTGAAATTGAACTCGATTTTCGGCAGAATAACGGAGTTCACGTTATAGGTGTCAATACCTTTTTCCATGTCACGTTCAAAAGTGATTTTCGGCATGCCATTCTCCTTGATGAATTTAAAGATGAAATTAAAAGTGATTGATTGTTTCAGCGTCAAGACAAAGGTCTGTGATTTCGTCTTCTTCTATGATTTCAATGCCTTCAATGATATCCTTTTCGTCAATGCCGCGCAGCTCGAGGCATTTTTTCCTGCAATAAAGGGGTGCGTCGGCGTCCAGCAATTTTTGTATCATGACAGCATGGTAGCCTGATTTTTTGGTTGCGCACCAAACCCCTTCTTCGGAAAAAACGAGTTTGATATCGAAACCTTTTTCATGACACGCCCAAGCCATTCTGATTCCCAGGGCGGAGAGCTCGACCCCCAGGGGCTTCGTATCAAAGATAACAAAAGAATTTAACATGGTTCGCTCCTTTAGTGCCCAATGGTGAGAAAAACATCGGAAGTCATTAAAAATTTGGTGAACGTTCCCCCTATGTCGCCCCATTGTATATTGCCGGCATAAGGATACGCTTCAATTCCGCGTGCATGCTCATTGGTATGGCAGGTGGAAATATTCGCTCCCAGTTCGCTAAGTTCGATTAACTTTTTAATAACTTTGTTTTTTTCAATATGGTCTATGAGCGTTTGATTGATATGCAGATCTCCGGTAATCGGAGTTTCCGTTTTGGAAAGATTGACAGCATTGCCGAATAAATAAATATTTACTTTGTGTCCCTTTGCAAGAACCGCTTTTGCCAATTTTACGGCTGTAAGGGCATCTTCGTTTTCGGCAGCTCCGGAAGTGAGCATGATGGTAAGTGTTTTCGCCATGGTAATTTCCTTTATAAAGAAACAACTTGTTCGTTATCAAATAAAATATCGGCAATTCGGGCATAGCTGACTGTTTCGCAAGCATCGCATACCGCAATGTTTCTTGCCGCCACAGCTTCTTCTTCCGCGTAAATTTCTTCAACGTTCAAATTTTCAAATTGCTCTTGCCAGTATTGTGTGGCAAAGCTCACGCCGTCACCAACGAGCAAAAGCGTTTTGTCTTCATCTCCGCCGACAAGAGCGATCCGCCTGATAAGCGACGGATTGGATTTATTGATAAAAAACAGCATGGAAGACCCTCCTTGTCATAGGGGTATTGTTT
>DONZ01000189.1 GCA_003512875.1 Desulfovibrio sp.
TTTACAGCAAAAGCCTGACTGCTACCGGAATTCCAGTTTGCAGATAACTTGATAACCTGGAATTCATAGAAAGAAATCCTCCATGAAACATGGCAAAAAGAGGGCAATTTCTGTTAAGACGTCCATTCCTGTGAAGTGGTATCATGGAAAGGAGCAAAAGTCCGAAACTGCACAGAAAGTGGGGCGTACAGGAACAGATCCTTATTCTGTGCGCAGGAGGGCTTTGGCAGAATTTCAGAACAGGAAAGGAGTGCTTCTTTATGGGCGGCAGATCATTGACCAACAGGATTCTTTCCTATGTTGAGGCTCATCTGGAACAGGAGCTGACACTGGAGAGGCTGGCAGAAGAACTGCATTATTCCAGATTTTATATGGAACGGGTCTTCAAGGCGGATACGGGAATGACCCTTTGTAAATATATCCAGGGCAGGCGGCTGGATGCCGCAGCCAGAAAGCTGGCAGAGACAGCGCAGCCGGTTGTTGAGATTGCTTTTGAGGCAGGCTATGGCTCCCAGCAGGCATTTACAAGGGCCTTTCATCGGGAATATGGACATACGCCGCGGGAATACCGGAAGATCGGGATGTATTTTTCAAGATGCGGCAGGATTTCTCTGTGCAGGGGAAGAAAGTCGGCGTCCGTTTTTGCTGTGCCTGAAAGAAGCAGAATCGCGGCATGAGTTTTATACCATATGTGGTCCGCCAGAACGGGCGGGGAGAACAGAGCTTTGATATTTATTCCAGGCTGCTTGCTGACCGGATCATTTTTCTGGGGGAGGAAGTAAGCGATGCTTCTGCAGGGGTAATTATCGCTCAGATGCTGTATCTGGAAGCGGAAGATCCGGGGAAAGATATTCAGTTTTACATCAACAGTCCCGGAGGCTCTGTCACCGCAGGCATGGCGATTTACGACACCATGAAATTCATTGCCTGCCCCGTAACGACCCTTTGCATGGGCAGAGCCGCAAGCATGGGGGCGTTTCTTTTGGCGGGCGGCGAAAAAGGCAAGCGTTTCGCCCTTCCGCACAGCCAAATCATGATACACCAGCCTTCAGCTGGCTATCAAGGTCAGGCGACGGACATTGAAATCCATGCGAAAGAAGTTCTGCGTATGAAAAAGGACCTCAACTCCATTTTGGCGGAAAACACGGGGCAAAGCATTAAAAAAGTGACTGCCGACACGGAACGCGATAATTTCTTAACAGCGGAAGAAGCCCTGAAATACGGTATTATTGACAATATTCTTACCTCCAGACACGATTTAATATAGGTTTTTTATGAGTAATAATAAAGACGGAATGCACTGCTCATTCTGCGGCAAAAGCGAATTTGACGCCAACCAATTCATAGTGCAGGACGGTGCCTGCATTTGCGACGAATGCATTGACGCCTGCAATCACATTATCGAACGTCAAAAATTCCAAAATACGGCGCAATCGATCAATTTGCTCACGCCAAAAGAAATCAAGGCAAAACTCGATGAATATGTCATCGGGCAGGACAATGCGAAAAAAATCCTTTCCGTGGCTGTTTACAATCACTACAAACGGGTTTTTTTCAAACAGGAACTCGGTGATGTAGAACTTGAAAAAAGCAACGTGCTTTTAGCCGGACCTTCCGGAAGCGGCAAAACCCTGCTCGCAAGAACTCTCGCCCGTATCCTGAATGTTCCTTTCGCCATTGCCGACGCAACAACCCTTACGGAAGCGGGCTATGTCGGCGAAGATGTTGAAAATATCCTCGTACAGCTCGTGCAAAATGCCGAATATGACTTGAATGCGGCAAGCCGCGGTATTATTTATATTGATGAAATCGATAAAATTTCCCGCAAAAGCGACAGCCCCTCAATCACCCGGGACGTTTCCGGCGAAGGCGTCCAACAAGCGCTTTTAAAAATCATCGAAGGAACCGAAGCCAATATCCCGCCAAAAGGCGGAAGAAAACACCCGCAGCAAGAATTTATCCGCCTGAACACTTCCAATATTCTGTTCATTGTCGGCGGCGCGTTCATCGGGCTTGAAAAAATGGTTGAAGCGAGAATACGCGGAAACAGCATGGGATTCGGCGCCCATATCAATAACAAGAAAGAGCAGAATTTATCCCAGCTGCTTGACCAAGTCATTCCCACGGACCTTGTGCAGTTCGGGCTTATTCCCGAATTTATCGGCCGTATTCCCGTTATCACCCACGTTGACGAACTCGGTGTTGATGATTTGGTGCGTGTTCTTACCGAACCTAAGAACGCCCTGACGAAACAATATCAGAAACTTTTTGAAATTGACGGGGTTGAACTGAATTTTGAAACAGAAGCTTTAAAAGCTGTCGCCAATAAAGCCATTGAAAGAAAAACCGGAGCTCGGGGATTAAGAAACGTCCTTGAAACCGTAATGCTTGATATCATGTATGATTTGCCAAACACGGCAAAAGGCAAACAATGCATCATCACCAAAAGCGTTATAGAAAACAACGAAGCTCCCCTCTTTTTATCCAAAGCAGAATAATGAATGCCGTATCAAAAACGGCATTTTTCCATTGAGGACGCTATGAGTTTATTTGAAAATACGCATGGTCATATTCTTCCGATGATGACGTTACGGGAAGTTGTTATTTTTCCGGGTTCCATAACCCCTCTTTTTGTGGGACGCGATATTTCCATCCGTGCCATCGAAGAGTCCATAAGTTCCTATAAGAAACATATTTTTCTTGTGACACAAAGGGAAGCCGACATTGAAAAACCAAATCCGGAAGATTTGTATCCTATCGGAGTTGTCAGCCGTATTTTACAGCTCATGCGTTTGCCCGATGGAAATATCAAAGTTCTTTTTGAAGGCTTGTACCGCGCGACATGGGATACGCTCGAGGGAAAGGAAGATATGCTTGTTTCCCATAATTACGCGGATATACCCCATGATTTTCCCGCCGCTTTCGGCAATAACAATTATCCTTGCCTTATCACCAATGAAATTCAGGACATTGACGCAACACCTGTTGAAGCGGAAGCCCTGTACCGTGCCATTCATGACGCTGTCGATGATTTTTCAAAAGTGAATAAAAAATTATCCCCTGAACATGTTGCGGCTATTTCCGCTCTTCACCATGCCGGCAAATTGTCCGACGCGATCATGCCTCACTTAAAACTCGATTTTGTCAAAAAGCAGGAAATACTGGAAACGCTTGACACCGGCGAACGCCTTTCCAAAGTTTATGAATTGCTGAACAGTGAATTGGCTGTTGCTGATTTGGAAAAGAAAATCAAAAGCCGCGTCAAAGACCAAATGGAAAAAAATCAGCGTGAATATTATCTCACAGAACAAATAAAAGCCATTCACAAAGAAATGGGCAATGAGGACCCACAAGCGGAAGCTGACGATTTGGAACTGCGTATCCGTGAAAAAAACATGCCCGAAGAAGCAAAAGAACGGGCTTTGCGGGAATTAAAAAAATTACGCCCCATGTCCCCGTCTTCCGCCGAATATTCCGTGGCGCGCAATTATATCGACTGGGTTCTCGATTTGCCGTGGAATGAGCTGAAAGATATTCACATTGATATAAAAGAAGCGAAAACCATTTTGGACAACGCCCATTTCGGTTTGGAAAAACCGAAAGAACGCATTTTGGAATATTTGGCGGTGCAAAAACTTACGGACGGATTGAAAGGACCTATCCTTTGTTTTGTCGGTCCTCCCGGGGTTGGCAAAACTTCCCTCGCAAAAAGCGTTGCGGAAGCCACCGGCAGAGATTTCGTGCGTATTTCCTTGGGCGGCGTCCGTGATGAAGCTGAAATTCGGGGGCACAGAAGAACATACGTCGGCGCAATGCCCGGAAAAATTCTTATGGCTCTACGAAAGGCAAAGTCCAACAATCCGTTATTCTGCTTGGATGAAATCGATAAAATGACTGCGGATTTTCGGGGAGACCCAAGTTCAGCGCTTTTGGAGGTTCTGGACCCTGAACAAAACAATACGTTTAACGATCACTACCTTGATTTGGACTACGACCTTTCAAAAATATTTTTTATAACAACGGCAAACACCTTGGCCGATATACCGGCACCGCTGCGCGACCGTATGGAAATTATCGAACTTTCCAGTTATTTGGAAACAGAAAAAATGAGCATTGCCAAAGATTTCCTCTTGCCGAAGCAGCGCAGGATGCATGGGCTGGAAAATGAAAACCTTCATATTGACGATACAGCCATGCTTGAGATAATCCGCTCCTATACGAGAGAAGCGGGCGTTCGGAATTTGGAAAGGCAAATTGCCGCTCTGTGCCGGAAAACAGCCATAAAAATGGTTGAAAATGAAAAACGAAGTCCCAATATCCAAGTAAAGAAAAAAGATTTGCGAACCTATTTGGGCATACAAAAATACCGTTATGGCGATAAGGAAACTGCCGCGCAAGTGGGTGTTGTGGCAGGGCTTGCCTATAATAATGTGGGCGGCGATATTCTTTATATTGAAACCGCAATCATGCCGGGAACCGGAAAAATTTTAACCACGGGACAACTTGGCTCGGTTATGAAAGAATCCGCGGAAGCCGCTTTCAGCTATGTCCGCTCCCGGGCAAACCTGCTTGGCTTGCGTTCCGATTTTTACAAAGATATCGATATTCATATCCACGTGCCGGAAGGAGCGACTCCGAAAGACGGGCCTTCCGCCGGCATCACCATTGCAACGTCCATAGCCTCTGCCCTGCTTGGCATTGCCGTTCAGGACAATGTCGCCATGACCGGTGAAATAACCCTGCGCGGACGCGTGCTCGCTATCGGCGGTTTACGTGAGAAACTTCTTGCGGCAAAACGCTCCAATATAAAAACAGTCATTATTCCCAAAGACAATAAAAAGGATATTGAAGAAATTCCAAAAGAAATAACAAGCAGCTTAAAAATGAAATTCGTCAGCCATGTGGACGAAGTTCTGCCCATTGCGTTCAATAAAAAAAGCGCGGAAATTTTTCAGACAAGCAATAATAACGCTGATTTGGTCCTTAGCCTCAAACCTCACGAAGAAGAGGAAAAAGAATAAAGAGAAAAACATGTTAAGGTACGACGGTACTCTTTCACTTGCGTAAAAACGGAAAAATAAAATGAATTATCACGAACTTATATATATATATATATGGAGAACATCAGAAATTCAGCATACTCCGAATTGATGGCAAAATATAATTCTTTTTTTCTCTATAAGGACACGATAAAAAGCATTATTCTGGGAAACAGCCATGCGCAGTTTGGTTTTATCCCAAACTTCTATTCCATTAATTCTTATAAGTTAGGCATACCAAGCTGTGACTTATCACATTGTTATCATTTATTAAAAAAATCATAACTCCGCAATCCAAATATTATGCTCCGCAACTCAATGAAGTAATCCTATATTTTTCTTTTTTTCATTTCTCTTTTAATCTTTACAAATCAACACAAAACTTCCATGCGATACTGCTTTCACATTTTTTTGAAACTCCGAAGCGTTACATCATTATCAATGAAAAAGAAATAAAACAATCAGTTAATTTGAATGAAAACTATTTGGACTATTGCATCAAAAATTCAAATAAATACCATGGATACTATCCGCATTGTCCCTATCTATACAAAAAAAATGAAAAAAACATTCAAAAGCAAATAGATGAAAAGCTGAAATTGCGTTGGTGCCAGTCCACGCAATTTGAATGGTTGGAAAAGATTGCCTCTGTTTGCAAAGAAATGAATTTTAAGCTATATTTTGTCCTACCGCCTCATGCCGAAACGTTCTTATCCGATCTCACTCACGAATTCAATACCGTTATCGCTCAACAATATAAAACAGGTTTTTCATACAAAACTGCTTGATTTTACCTATGACACTTCCTTCATGACCGATGATTTTTTTGACCGAAGCCACCTTGATATTTTTGGTGCGGAAAAGCTGACTAAAAAAATTAAACTGCTTATACGTAATATATAAATAAACAATGTCTTGGTAAAAATTACGCTTAAATATTTTTATGAATATGTTTGATATGAATTGAAGCAGCTATAACATATTACATTTTTTACAAAAATATCAATATATTATAAAATAAAACTTATTATGGGGGGACAGAATAAATGA